>QNFK01000046.1 GCA_003645495.1 Gammaproteobacteria bacterium | reverse complement strand
CTTTTCACTAATTTTGAGCTACGTGGCAAGCATGTTGAAACACAGAGTGCCGACTGCCATGAACCCGCGGACAAACATCGTGATGCTCTGGGCGACCGTATTGGCTGCCATCGTGATGAAAATATTCACAAAGAGAGCATCGGCACGGAATGTGCGGATTGCCACAATGAAACGGATTGGCTGGAGATCTCTTTTGACCATGACACGACCGACTATCCATTAATCGGCAACCACCTGGAAGTCGCCTGCACCGATTGCCATGAAGATAAGTCGCTGCAGGTTACGCAAACCACCTGCTTCGGCTGCCATGCGGATGATGATTTTCATGAAGGTCGTAGTGGTGAGCAGTGTGAGAACTGTCATAGCCCGGTTTCCTGGACTGAGACAACCTTCGATCATGCGCGCGATACAGAATTCCGGCTTAAAGGCCAACACGCCCTGCTAACCTGCGACGATTGTCACTCAGATGACCCGTTCAGCGATCAACTCGAAACAGAATGTGTCGGCTGTCATCTTGAAGACGACGAGCACGACGGACATCACGGCACCGATTGCGGCAGCTGCCATTCAAATGATAAGTGGGCAGCAGCCCTTTTCAAACACGACGATGACACTGACTTCATATTGCGTGGCTCGCATCCGGATGTTGCCTGCATCGATTGTCATGTTGAACCGATATTTGATGCCTCGCCTGGCACAACCTGCGCCTCCTGCCATCTTGAGGACGAAGTTCATGACGGCAAGCAAGGCGACCAGTGCAACGATTGCCACACTGAAGAAAGCTGGCAGGAAGTGCCCAATTTCGTCCACGACCTGACCCGATTTCCGTTGCTTGGCGAACATGACAATCTTGAATGCGATTCGTGTCATGAAACGACGGTGTTTGCGGCGACGGACAGCAACTGCGTTGCCTGCCACGCCGAAGATGATACGCACAATGGCCGGTTCAATGACGAATGCGGATCCTGCCACAACCCGGTCGCCTGGGATTTGTGGTTGTTCGATCACAACGTGCAAACGGATTTCAGCTTAACCGGTGCCCATATAGACGTCGCTTGCGACGACTGCCACCGGGGATCACTGGTGTCAATGCAACGCCTCGGCAACACCTGTAGCGACTGCCATCGCTCCGACGATATTCATGACGGTGAGTTCGGCTCGGACTGCGGCCGCTGCCATAGCGACACTTCCTTCAGCGAGGTGAGATCACTGCAATGATTTACTCATTCAGACGCAACAAAACTGGCCCAGCCGGCGCAATCAAATTCAGGTTGTTTCTGGTCGCCATACTGCTGCTAGGAACGATGGTTAGCTTCGTCGCAACCGCGCAGGAGCCGTTTGATCATTTCAGCACAGGATTCGTGCTCGATGGTGCCCATACGAATGTGACCTGTGAAGGATGTCATGTCAGCGCTACATTTGGTGCGACGCAACCGGTCTGTGTGAGCTGCCACTCGCCGGGCGGTATTGTTCGCGCGTCTTCAAAACCGGCCGATCATGTGGCGACCACCGGTGGCTGTGCCGATTGCCACAATACCTCATCGTGGAACGCCGGCATCTTCATGGATCACTCCTCGATAACCGGCAGTTGCATCACCTGTCACAACGGTATCCAGGCGACTGGCAAAACGCCAGATCATGTTTCCTCCGGCGATCAGTGCGATGACTGTCACAGCTCTACAGGCTGGCTGCCTGCTGTTTTCGATCACTTTGGTGTTATTGGCAATTGTGTAGGCTGCCACAACGGCGTAAGTGCGACTGGCAAGAACCAGACCCACATTACCAGCGGTGACACCTGCGACAACTGTCACATCACCGCTGCCTGGGTGCCGGCGAATTTCGATCATGTCGATATTGTTGGTAATTGTGTCAGCTGCCATAACGGCACTGAGGCGACTGGCAAGAACCCAACCCATATACAAACAAGCAATATTTGCGAAGATTGCCATAGCCCGACAGTTTGGGCGCCCGTGTTTTCGGTCGATCACACCCAGGTAATCGGTACTTGTGGCTCGTGCCATGATGGCACCACTGCCATCGGCAAACACCCGACTCACATCACGAGCAGCGATACCTGCGACGACTGTCACAGCACAGCTGGCTGGTTGCCCGTGTTTTTCGATCATGTGAACATCACTGGTAATTGTGTCAGCTGTCACAACGGTACCGAGGCGATCGGCAAAAACCCGACGCACGTGCAAACGACAGATGTTTGCGAAGACTGCCACAGCACGGTTGTCTTTGCGCCTGTAACGGCTGTCGACCACACCCAGGTAATTGGTAGTTGCGGCTCCTGCCATAATGGCACCGACGCAACCGGCAAGAGCCCAACCCACGTTCGTACGACAGATGTCTGTGAAGACTGCCACACGACGGTCGCGTTTGTACCTGTTGTAGCCGTTGATCACACCCAGGTGCTCGGCAGTTGCGGCTCCTGCCATGACGGAGTCACCGCCACCGGAAAAAACCCGACACATATCGCCAGTGGCAATACCTGTGACAATTGTCACAGCACGATTGGCTGGCTTCCGGCGAATTTCGATCATGTGAATATCACCGGCAACTGTGCCAGCTGTCACAACGGTACAGACGCAATCGGCAAGAACCCGACGCATATTCAAACATCAAATGTCTGCGAGGACTGTCACACGACGAATGTGTTTGCGCCGGTGATGATGGTCGATCACTCCCAGGTAATTGGTACTTGTGGCTCCTGCCATGACGGTGTCACGGCCACAGGTAAGAACCCAACCCATATTGCCAGCGGCAACACTTGCGACGATTGCCACAGTACGGTTGGTTGGCTACCGGCAAATTTCGATCATGTGAATATCACCGGCAACTGCGCCAGCTGCCATAACGGTACCGACGCAATCGGCAAGAACCCTACACACATTCAAACCTCGAATGTCTGCGAGGACTGTCACACGACGAATGTATTTGCGCCAGTGATGACTGTTGATCACACCCAGGTGCTCGGCAGTTGCAACTCCTGTCATGACGGCGTCGTTGCCACCGGCAAGACGCCGACACATATCGCCAGCGGCAATACTTGCGATGACTGCCATACCACGGCCGGCTGGTTGCCCGCATTCTTCGACCACGCAACCATCACGGGCAATTGCAGCAACTGTCATAACGGCACGGACGCGATCGGCAAGAACCCGACACACCCGCAAACAACCAACGTATGTGAAGATTGTCACAACACAAGTGTGTTTGCGCCCGTGATGATGGTCGATCACACCCAGGTGCTTGGTAGTTGCGGCTCCTGCCATGACGGCGTTACCGCAACTGGCAAACACCCGACGCATATTACGAGCGGTAACAACTGCGACGACTGCCATAGCACAGTTGCATGGTTGCCGGCGAATTTTGACCACGTAAACATCAACGGCAACTGCGTTAGCTGCCACAATGGCACCGACGCAATCGGCAAGAACCCGACACACCCGCAAACAACCAACGTTTGCGAGGACTGCCACAGCACAGTTGCATTTACGCCCGTGGTCACAGTTGATCACACGCAAGTGCTCGGCTCATGTTCAACCTGTCACAACGGCGTTATTGCGGCCGGACAAAACCCGAATCACTTCAGTACTCCTAAAGACTGCGACACGTGCCACGTGACGAACGCCTGGACACCGGCCGATTATCGTCACACCACCTTGCCTTATGAACCCCAGGACCACCGCGGCAACCTGCGGTGCACAGAATGCCACCAAAGCAACACGGAACTTGTTGCCTGGCGCTATGCTGCATTCCAGCCTGACTGTGCCGGTTGCCATGCAGGCGATTACAAAACCGGGCCACACAAGAAGAGTGAGAGCCCGGATATCAAGTACACCGCCAGTGAGCTAAGAGACTGTAGTGGCGCTTGCCATATCTACACCAATAGTAATTTCAATAGCATCAAGAAAAACAGGCCAGGGCCTGAACACCGGATATCCGGCGGTGATTTCTAGACTTCCGGGCAGCAAGCGTTGGCGACAGATGGCGGGATTGATCCTGTTATTTGTCGCGCCCGTCGCATTGAGCGCGCCAGGATTCATTGCAGGATCGAAAGTAACCCGTGGCAATGTCCTGGCGGAAGTGACTGTTCATTTTGCCTGCGGCATTGAATATATCGACCATTTTCCGACGCAACGCGGTGACACGATTCGCGTACAGCTGCAATCCACAACTATTTGCAACGGCGTATCGCCACTGGTTGCCCGCTCACGCGAACAGCTGCGGCCATTGCAAGCGGATCTTGTTGGTTTGCAGGAGATAATCTATGACGGCAACACCGTCGGCAATCAAACGCTGACCCTCATTTTCGACGAATCGGTTGGGTTTGATGTTGTGCACACTGGCACATCGAACGTTATGACCATTCGACTGCACTTTGACGAACCGGCCATCCCTGTTCAGGCAAAATCCGGAGCGACCGGTGTACGCGTGCAAAAAACGCCGGATCCCGAGCCTGCATACGTTGTCAATCTTTCCTCAAGCCGCCGGGCGCACGCCGAATCTGATATGCCAACCCTGGAGCTTGCTCCCGGAATCGAACTTTTTGAGTCAGAGGTGGTTCTGGCCGGAGTTACCTGGTACCGACTCCGTCTCGGCTACTTCCGGAATACAGCAGAAGCCCAGGTCGAACTCGCTAATCTTCAGGATCGCTTTCCGACAGCCTGGATCGATCATGCACCAAGATCCGTGACTGCAGATTCAGCCAGCCTGCCGACGGATGACAGGCCTGAACTGTCCACCTATGCGACGAACACTGCATTGGCATCCATAGGCCTCGACAAAATCGACTTACTGATGAGCGACGCGCGTAAGGCGATGGTTGCCAGGGAGTATTCGCGGGCGGTACAGATTTATACGAAGGTGCTGCGGGCACCCAATCACGACCGTCATCGCGAAGCACAGGAGTTCCTGGCGCTCGCTCGTGAGAAAAACGGGCAAATGGCGCACGCGAGAGCAGAATATCAAAGATACCTGGCGCTTTATCCGGATAGCGAGGGGGCCACCAGGGTGAGTCAGCGACTCGCCGCACTACTCGCTGTCGAACGCAAACCCGCCGACTCAGCAACTTCTTCCACCATGCGTGCCAGAAATTCGGCGCAGCGACAGAGTGACTGGAGAATTCAGACCTTTTTCTCGCAGTACTATCGTCGCGACGTCAATCAATTGAATGATGCCGAGGAAATCGTCAGTCAGTCGGCACTCTACTCCGACATAAATCTTGACGCGAGACGTCGTGGTGAGCGCTTCGATTTCAGCAGTCGTTTATCTGCCGGCTATCGCAATGATTTTCTCGATGAAGACGTGGGATCTGGCAACCAACTACGAGTTTCCTATGCCTATGCAGATCTGGCGGATGCGGCGACTGGTCTGCGCGGGCGAATCGGGCGACAGTCCAGAAATACGGGCGGCGTTCTCGGGCGTTTCGATGGGTTTAACTTCGGCTACCAGGCAAGTGATCGCATACTGGTCAACGCCGGCGGTGGCAAACCAGGTAATTCGGCGGCTGACGGAGTAGATTCCGAGCGGTCATTCTATGGCACCAGTATCAATTACGGCCCAATCATTGAAAACCTCGAACTGGGTATGTTCTACATCCAGCAGGACATTGAAGGGGTCCGGGATCGCCAGGCGATTGGCACTGAATTCAGGTATTTCGGTCCGAATCAGAGCTTCTGGGGACTTATCGACTACGACACGTCGTTCAAGGAAGTCGGCAGCGCGTATTTGCAGGGCAGCTGGCGTTTCGAATCGCGCCTTACTCTGCACGGATCGCTCGACCGGCGTCGTAGCCCTTTTCTCAGCACTGGAAATGCGCTGATTGGTCAACCCGTCGCAACATTCGCCGAGTTACTGGTTCTGATGACGGAAGAGGAAATCCGGCAATTGAGTCTGGATCGCACATCGATTGCGACAACTTATACGCTCGGACTGTCGCACTCACTGACACCGCGGTTGCAAATTAATGCAGATGCGAACCAGACATCGGTAGACGCGACGCCAGCATCGGGTGGCGTGGCTGGGACGCCGCAGTCGACCTACCGATATTATTTCGCCAACGTCACAGCCAGCAGCTTGTTTATGGAAGGTGATGTATCGATCGTTGGTTTGCGCTACTCAACATCGGACACGACTAAGGTCACGTCATTAACTCTCGACACACGCATTCCGCTTGGCCGCACCTGGCGCATCAATCCGAGAATTCGTGTCGACCGTCGACAAATGTTGTCAGACTCAAGTTACGAATGGATATACACGCCCGGGCTACGCATGCAGTTACGCAAGAGCCAGAAGTTTCGCCTCCAACTGGAGGTCGGCAAACGATTCTCGGAGCGGGACTCCGGCATAGTCAACCTGGATCGTGAGTCGTATTTCATCAACCTCGGCTATCAGGCATTCTTCTAGCTCTGATGTTTGAGAAAATGGCGAATCGCAATTCAACTGTTCTGCTTAGCTGCTTGATCGCGCTTATCGGATTAGCAGGTTGCGCATCGTCGCCATCGAGCGTGAGTGACAAACTGGACCAATACACCGGTGCAACAGTAACTTATGTCGACGTGCCACTGGTTTTCTACCGGGACAATCCATCACAAGCTGCGTATGCCAGAAATTTTATGCACGCTGGTCCGATCCAGGTAAACCGAAGTGGTACATACCGATACTATCTCTGGATCAGCTCCTGGAGCACGATGCAGGTTACTGACGTTTCATCTGTTCGTGACGGACTGGAGTCGATTGTCGTGTTTGCTGACGGCGAACCACTGTTATTGGAGTTGAGCGGCTGGGCACCAGACGCTATCGGTGTCAGCGAACCGGTTTACCTCAGCCCGGCGGCATCCGCGGCAGACGCTTATTACCAGGTTACAGTCGATCAGATCCGGCTGATTGCCGAATCCAGTGACATTCGGCTACGTACTGCGGGTCCGACTCCGCGTGAGTTCGAACTCTGGGATGACCAGAATGCAGCGAAACAGAGCCTCGCCGAATTTCTTCGACAGGTACAGTACTAGCGACTAAATTGACTGTTTCCACAAAGGAAAGCTACGACACCTAGTCGATCGGACCTTTAGCAACCAGCTTCTCGACCAACGTTTTGATCGTCAGGCCCTGCACAATTATCGAAAACAAAACAACTGCATAGGTGATGGTTAATATCGTTGCTTTGTACTCGTTAACCGGCAATGAAAGCGCGAGTGCCACCGCAATGCCGCCTCTCAATCCTCCCCAGGTCAGTATGGGTATCGCACCTTTGGTAAACGACCGCCATCGTGCCAGGATTAAGATTGGAACAGAGACACTAATCCACCTCGCTGTCAGAGTTACCGGAATGGCCAGCAGTGCAACTCCTATATGATCCATTCTTTGCGCAATGACCAATACTTCGAGACCTATTAGCAAAAACAACACGGAGTTCAGAATCTCGTCAAGCAGTGACCAGAATTTTTCTACGTAATCACGTGTTTTATCGCTGACAGCATTTTTCATGCCCCGGTTACCAATGAAAAGCCCGGCTACAACCATCGCAATCGGGCCGCTCAGGTGTAGTCGGATTGCCACTGCGTAGGTCACCATAACCATGGCCAGCGTAATCAGAACCTCCAGGTTGTGCTCGTCAATCTGGCCCATCGCCCGATAGCACGCGTACCCGGCAACCAGCCCCAAAATGGCGCCGCCAACTGCCTCAGTAAAAAAGAGTTCAACCACGGTCATTACGCCGATGGCTTCACCATGCATGTCGCCACCAACGGCAATTGCCACAACAATAGTGAATACAACGACACCAACACCATCATTGAGAAGTGACTCACCAGCCATCTTTGCTTCCAGTGACTCCGGGACCTTGACCGTCTTGAACAACCCCAGAACTGCAACCGGATCAGTCGGGCTGATAAGCGCGCCAAATACGAGTGCCCAGATAAACGGAATATCGATACCAAAGAAGTTGAGCAACAACCACATAGCCCAACCGATAAGGAATGTTGATATCAGTATTCCCAAAGTGGCCATGAGGCCGATCGACAATAATCTCGATCTGAAAACTGAAAAGTCTACGTGCATTGCGCCTGCAAAAAGCAGAAAACTCAGCATGCCGTGCATTACAGTTTCATGAAAGTCTATTTGTTCAAGGATGCCGGTGACAGTTTCCAGTAACTGCGTACGCGGGCTTAGAAATTCGATCAGGATTAGTGACAGCGAAGCTGCCAGCGCCATTACAACCAGGCCTACTGTATGTGGCAGCCGCAAAAAACGATGGTTTATGTAGCCAAAAAATGCCGACAGGCCGATAAGGAACGCACCGATTTCAAAAATGCTCATATGTTGTCTGTCTTTTTTTGTTGGCGGTCATAAACCGGCGAAATCGCCGCTAGCTCAAGCGCTAATTAGCATACCACTGAATGTCGCTACTATTCGGACGGTCGGATAGCACCAACGTCATTGCGAGGAGCGAAGCGACGCGGCAATCTCTATCAGGTTGCAGTAGTGCAAAACGAAGCCGCGCGACAGCGTCGGGAGGTTGCCACGCCCTCCGGGCTCGCAATGACGTCTGTTCTTTTCGGTGGTTTCGATGGCCGCATATGGGCGACGGCTGCCGAGTAGCAAGGCTGACCATCATAGGTACGGCTCGTTCTTACAACATCTGTACGATCAAGCCTGATTTATTACAGGTAGCGTTACGCACTTTCAAGCATACCGAGCAATTCAAAAGAAATGCTGTATGCGTCCCCCGGCCATCTGGCTGATACGTAATTTCTGTCTTTCACGACAAAGCCTCTGTCCAGATGATCCATAGCATCGCGAAATAACGGCGTGGGGCCACGCAGGAAATTCTTGTCGCCAGACAACGCCGACCTTACCTCGTCTTCAACCGTGTTTTCCGGATAAGTCAGGTAATAATCCTTCAACCATAACCTGGTCATATTATAGGCCGCTAATTCCTGGGTCTTTAGCAATGAAGATGTCTTGTAG
>QNFK01000045.1 GCA_003645495.1 Gammaproteobacteria bacterium | reverse complement strand
CCATCACGTCTCTGGGTCCTGCGCAAAATGATCTTCGGGCTGGGCGCATCCCAGGTCATCATCAGCGCAGCAGCAATTGCCGTAATCGGCCTCGCATTCGGCCTGGATTTCGCGACGGCGGTCCTCATCGGTCTGATCCTGGCCCTTTCGTCCACTGCCTTCGTCCTGCAGCTACTGGCTGAAAAAAAGCAGCTCACAACAAGTCATGGCCGAGCAGCATTCGCCATACTATTATTCCAGGACCTCGCTGTAATTCCGCTCATCGCCATTCTGCCTATGTTTGGCTCGTCGCAAGCTGATAACTTTGAGCTTCGCGACCTCCTGGTTATCATTGCCACACTCGGCGGCCTGATCGTCGGTGGCCGCTATCTGCTGCGCCCGGTACTAAGAATTGCGGCCGGAACCGGAATTCCTGAAATTTTCACTGGCACCGCGTTGCTGGTCGTTATCAGTGCCGCGCTTCTGGTGCAACTGGCCGGTATGTCCATGGTTCTGGGCGCGTTCATCGCCGGTATGTTGCTGGCCGACTCTGAATATCGGCATGAACTGGAAGCCGACATCGCGCCATTTAAGGGACTGTTGCTGGGCCTCTTCTTTATCGCTGTCGGAATGACGGTCAATCTGGAACTGCTATCACAGCAACCTGGAACAATCATACTAATCGTAGTCAGCCTGATGCTTACCAAAGCCATGGTCCTTTTCCCACTGGCAAAAGTATTCGGCATTTGCGATACGAAGGGCTCTGTTAGCCTGGCCGTTGTACTGTCGCAGGGTGGAGAATTCGCGTTTGTTCTTTTCGCTATTGTTGCCAACCAGCAGATCATGCAGTCCGAATTGATCGATCAACTAATTCTTGCTGTAGCAGTTTCAATGCTGATGACCCCGATTATTTATCAGCTCAGCGAACGTGTTTTTTCACGACCGAAAATGCGCGCAGAACCAGAATACGATGACATGTCGGATCAGCACAACGCCGTAATAATTGCCGGCTTCGGGCGATTTGGGCAAATCGTCGGACGTGTGCTTGGGGTGATCGGACAGCCGTTTACGGCGCTCGAGATCGACTCATCACAGGTAGATGTCGTGCGTCGTTACGGCAATATTGTGCACTATGGCGATGCATCGAAACTGGAATTGTTGCGGGCCGCGGGTGCCGGAAATGCGAAATTATTTGTCCTGGCAATTGACGATATTGAAGCGTCAATGAAAACTGCAGAAACGGTCAGGCGACATTTTCCAAACCTGACTATTATCGCGCGAGCCAGAAACAGGCGACATGAATATCACCTGATGGACCTTGGCATCGAACATATTTTTCGTGAAACCTTACTGTCAAGCCTGGCGATGAGTGAGCAGGTGCTTACCGACCTTGGCCATGAAAAGAGTGTGGCGCGCCACATAACCGAGACATTCAGAGACCGCGATGCGCGTTTGGTACGCGAACAACACGCGGTTCAACATGACGAGGAAAAATTAGTGCAATCCGCAAGAGAAACGGCCAATGAGCTGGAATCGTTGTTGAGAAATGATTTGCAGGGCCAGGGCGAGCCCTGAGAGAAAAAAACGCGCAGCATTTTTACGAGGCCGGCCGAACTGGCGTTTTTTCGGGCTACGATTTCGGGCTACAATCAGGCGTATGAGCAGCATGCCGCAAAGCCACAGCCCCGCGGGACTCGAATTCGGACCGCGCCGAAAGTCCTTTGACATTGAAGCTGCCCTTGCCACCGACTGGCACGGTGGCAACCCATTCAGAACCGCCTGGTTCAATTCAATGTCGATGCTTTTTCCGTTGGGTGAAAAATTCTTCATCGACAGTGTTTGCCACTTCACAGACCAGGTCGAGGATCCGCAGCTGCTGGCTGAGATCGGCAGTTTCCGCGCGCAGGAAGCTACACACCGGCTTCAACATCAAAAATACAACGAGCTTCTGTGCGATTTGCGTGGTTATGATCTGGTCCGCTTCGAAAAAAATGAGCGCGCCCGAATGGAATGGGCCAACCGCGAATTATCAGCTCACAGACGTCTGGCGGGCACGGTTGCAAGCGAACACCTCACCGCAATCATGGCCCACGACATGCTGACGCGCAAAGACACGCTGGTTGATGCCGATGAACGGATAGCAAGTTTGTGGAGTTGGCACGGCGTGGAGGAGACTGAACACAAAGCTGTGGCGATTGACGTGTATCTTGCTGTCGGTGGCACCGTCAAAATAAGACGACTGGCCATGATTCACAGCACGATCTTTTTCTTTAAAGACACCTTTCGCAATCTCTGCATCATGCTGCAGTTAGACGGCAAATTATGGAGTCCGCGAGTATGGCTGAGTGGACTGAATTTCCTGTTCGGCAAACCGGGAATTCTACGCCGCATGTTTATTCCCTGGCTGCGATTTTTCAGGAAAGATTTCCACCCCTGGCAAAATGACAACCGTCACCTTGTGGACGAATGGCAGCGTGAAGAAGAGCGCGCGCAGACCACGGCACCCCTGAGCAGCTGACAACCACAATCCCGTTGACTTTCCCATTTGTTCGTTTAGCATGGCGCAGGTAAGTCAAATTCAGGCAGTGCCTGGAATCGAGCCTTTATGAAAACGACAATCTGTGCAATTCCCTTCGCCGTCGTGGTCGGGCTCGTCTGTGTATCTGGCCGCTGTGATGTGGGCAACAATGCCCCAATGCTGCCTCTCGACACCCGCACTTAGCCGAAACATTCTTTACTTGCAGAGTGTCCGGCAACGCGATTCCGGATCGGTCTGCTGTACCCATTATTTTCACGGCCGTACAGCACCACATAAAGAATTCAACAATGACTTACGAAAACATACAAACTAATAAATCTCTCTGGCAGCGTAGCCGCCTTTTTGTTCGCGAAGCGCTGCGCGACAACGAGACTGATTTTACAATCGGCCCGATCAATCGTGCGCTTGGTTTGCTCGCGATTCCAATGATGCTCGAGATGGCAATGGAGGCGATCTTTGCCGTTGTCGACATTGCTTTCGTGTCCCGACTGGGCACCAATGCGATCGCCGCCGTTGGCCTGACGGAGGCCCTGATCACCGTGCTATACGCGATAGCAATCGGCCTCGGCATGGGTGTTACGGCCATGATATCCCGGCGTATTGGCGCCAAAGATCATGACGAGGCTGCACAGGTCGCAGGACAGGCCATATGGGTTGGCGCCGCGCTTGCGATTGTTATTGGCATAAGCGGCTATCACTATGCCGCCGAGTTGTTACTCATGATGGGCGCAAGTCCGGAGGTCCTGGAACAAGGAGAAGGTTTCACTGCCATATTGCTTGGCGGTTCAGCCAGCATAATTTTCCTGTTCCTGCTGAACGCCGCATTTCGTGGCGCGGGTGATGCGCCCGTGGCGCTGCGCTCTCTGGCTCTAGCCAACGCGATCAACATTGTTCTGGACCCCTGCCTGATATTCGGTCTTGGCCCGTTTCCCGAAATGGGCGTAACCGGAGCCGCGGTAGCAACGACGATCGGTCGCGGCATCGGTGTCGCGTACCTCTTTTACTACCTGTTCACCAGCAACGGCAGATTGCGTTGTCGACTGCGGCATCTGGCCATCGCGCCGGCGCTTATTAAGCGCATGTTGAGAGTGTCGATTGGTGGTGTCGGACAATTCCTGATTGCGACTGCGAGCTGGATAGCGATCATGCGTATCGTTGCCTTGTACGGCAGCGCGCCTATTGCTGCATACACGATAGCATTGCGCCTTCTGGAGTTTGCCATCTTGCCTGCATGGGGCCTCGGCAATGCAGCTGCGACGCTGGTCGGGCAGAATCTCGGCGCCCGCAAGCCGGACCGCGCGGAAAAGTCGGCCTGGGCTGCAGCACGCATAAACATCGTCTTCATGACGGTTCTCGGTGTACTCATGATCATATTTGCACCGCAGATCGTTTCCTGGTTCTCGACCGAGCCGGAGATTCTGCGCTACGGCACCAGCTGTCTGCGTATACTGGGCATTGGCTATCCAATGTACGCGATAGGCATGATCGTCATTCAGGCGCTGAACGGCGCCGGCGACACGCGTACACCGTCGATACTGAATTTCATCTGCTTCTGGCTGGTACAGATTCCACTCGCTTACTGGCTCGCAACTGCCGTCGGCTTCGGTCCCGACGGCGTGTTCCTTGCCATCGTCATCGCAGAATCAATATTGACTATACTTGCCGTTCTGGTCTTCAGGCGCGGTAAATGGCGCTTCCAGCAAGTCTGACAATTGCATGTATAGATACGTAACAACTCAACTTACTACCGGGTATTTTTAGAATGACTGATCTTTCTACAATGGCCAACATGGCAGAAATTCTTGGCGTCATCATTGTTGTTGGCGGTTTGATTTTTGCCATGCTGCAAATGCGTCAGATTCGCCAGCAACGTCGGGAGCTGGCGGCAATCGAGCTGTTTCGGTTTTTTGGCAACGCGCAATTTTCTGCGGCGTACCAGATGATTCTGCATCTGCCAGATGATATGACCGTCAAAGATATTCGCGATAATAATAATGAACTTGAAGATGCAGCGATGCTGATCAGTGCAACGATGGAAAACATTGGCGTGATGACGTTCCAGCGCATCGTGCCTTTCATCGTGGTCAATAACCTCATTGGCAGTAGCACAACAATACTCTGGCGAAAACTGGAGCTATGGGCATATGCCTTGCGCGAGGAACTTGATGACCCGTTGGCATTCGAGTGGTTCCAGTGGCTGGCAGAAAGACTCGAAGAATATCAGCCCGAGACCGCAGAACCGGCGTACAAAGCGCACAAGGCCTGGAAACCACTGCACCTGCGCCAGGAAATATGAGTGAGCTGCCACTCGCCTGACAAATGACAGAAGCGCCTTTGATTGAAATCCACGACGCGACTATTTATCGCGGCGATACACGGGTTTTCGAAAACCTCAGCGTCTCGATCGGGCAGCACGAGCAAGTTGCAATTCTGGGACCGAACGGCTCCGGCAAAACAACCCTGCTCAAAGTCATCAACCGTGAGCTTTACCCCCTGCGGCGTGACAATTCCTGGGTCCGCATTCTCGGCCGCGACCGCTGGAATGTGTGGGAACTCCGCTCACACATCGGTATCGTCTCGCACGAATTGCAAATGCGCTACCGCAGCGATACGACCGGTCTTGAAGTTGTGCTATCCGGTTACCTGTCGAGCGTCGGCATTCATGGCGCGCTTGCCAGCAAACTGTCGGCTGCACAAAAAGCGCATGCGCGCGACATCATGGATGAACTCGGTGTCGGGTCGCTAGCAGATCGCCCACTGCGAAACATGTCAACCGGGCAGCAGCGGCGTTGCCTGCTCGGCCGCGCACTGGTGCATGACCCCGACACGCTGATCCTGGACGAGCCGACAGCAGGTCTCGACCTGACCGCCAGCTTTGACTACCTGGCACGCATCAGGCGGTTGGTGGAGAACGGCAAGACCATCGTTCTGGTAACGCACCTGCTCAATGAGATACCGCCGGAGATTGAGCGTTTGATCCTGCTGCGAGAGGGCCGGATTGTGGCTGACGGCCCAAAGAATGAGGTACTGACCGAGGAGAATCTTCGCAGAACCTACGATACCGACATCAAAGTGGCCAAAATTGACGGTTATTTCCTGGCATATCCACCGAATTCACACTGATCCGGCCCCGGCCCGGATTGCCGGCAAGAATGTGGCAGGATTCCCTGCCCGAACATGCCAGTCGGCGCCAATATGTAAACTGATTCACAGTCCGGCTATTCCAAACTGCGCGGATTTCGAAAACGTGACGGAATACAATGCGTCATAATCCAGTCACCTCTAGTCTCCAGCCATGATTCGCCGACCTCTGCCATATTCCCTGAGCCTCGCCAGCCTCTTCTGCGCCTGGCCCACCGTGGCAGCGGATGCGGAGGCCGCCACGGAAATCGTAACCGGCCTTGGCAACACCGGGATAGGCATGTTTATCATCGCCATCGCAGCAACCTTGCTGCTGACCCTGGTATTCAGGGCCTCAGCGACCCAGGTGGCCCGCGTCGTCACCGAAAAAGTCGGCAAGCACAGAATTCGCAAGATCCTGCACAGCAAGACTGCGGACGTAATGGACGACTTCATTCTGCCAGGTGCGTATGGCGGGCTGACCCACATAGATTTCGCAATTCTTACCTCGGGCGGCATTCTTTGTATTCAGGCGAAGCACTACAACGGCGTCGTTTTTGGTGGACCCGAGGAGCCGCAGTGGACCAATGTTGACGGCATTCACCGGCGCAAATTTCTAAACCCCATGATTCAGAATGAAGGCCGGACAAGGGCACTGCGAAATGCTGCACCGAATGTCCCGGTCGCAAACCTGGTCGTATTCAGCGGCTCCGTGCAATTTACTTCTCCACTGGAAAAGAATGTTATTCATGTGCGGGATCTCAACAGCTACATAGCGAAATTCGTTTTCGGTCCCTGCAAGATTGAGGACTGGGATGCAGTCTGGCTGACCGTAAAGGCTGCAGCGCTAACCGACGAAGATTCGCGCAAAGATTTCCAGGCACAGCTGAGCTTTTCCTAGCCCGCCTGCTCTTACAATGTTCCGGCCAGGCTTCTCCAGCAACCGCCATCGCCGGTAAATCCGGCGGCACCATCAATTCCGCTATAATCTGCCGATCCTAATCAGCAGGCTATAGAATCATGCCCGACGTTCTGATCAGTTCCCCTGGCGGTGTAATTGCCGTTCTGTGTGCGGTCGCCGCATTCTGGTTTTTCGTTGAACAAAAGACTGAGTGGAAAATGTTCCAGTACATGCCACCGCTGCTGTTCATCTATGCCACACCGGTATTTCTCAACAACCTGGATGTCATCCCGGCATCTTCAGAGGTCTATTCCGGATTAAGCAAGTTCGCCTTGCCGGTCTTTATAGTACTGATGCTGATCAAGGTCGACGTGCCGGCGGCCATCAGGATTATGGGTAAAGGTGTATTGGTAATGTTGATGGGTAGTGCCGGTGTGGTGGTAGGTGCAGTTGTATCCTATGTGATCGTGCATCGCTGGCTGGCGCCTGACGCATGGACCGGTTTCGGCGCACTCGCCGGCAGCTGGATCGGTGGCACCGGCAACATGGCGGCAACCGCTGAAATGCTCGCAACGCCGCCGGAACAATTCGGTTTGGCTGTGCTTGCAGATAACGTCATCTATATCGTGTGGTTGCCAATCCTGCTCGCGTCGAAAAATTTCGCGGATCGTTTTAATAAATGGGCCAACGTTCCGGAGGACCGGATCAGGATGATGGATTCGGCGGCAGCGTTAATGATCGAGGAAGAAAAAGCGCCACACATGCGTGACTATATTTACCTCGCCGCGATCGCTATCGGCGTAACCTGGATTTCCGCGCCCCTGGCACGCGTCTTCTTCAATGCCATGATGACCAGCGCACCTGGCCTGTAGATCGTTCTTTCCGAATCAACGTGGCGCATTCTGCTGATCACCACTATTTCTCTGATCCTGTCAACGACGCCCGTGGCAAAACTCCCCAACGCAACGGCAATGGGCACCGCCATGATTTATGTATTCGTTGCCGGGATGGGTGCGCGGGCAACCGTTGCAGGATTTGGCCAGGCACCGGCGTTTCTGCTGGGTGCGTTCATCTGGATTTTCATCCATGGTGCTTTCTGCCTTCTTGGAGCGAAGATTTTTCGCGTTGATGTGCATAGCGTTGCCATTGCATCGGCAGCCAACATCGGTGCTGCAGCATCGGCACCGATCGTGGCAGCCTTTCACCGACCGAGCCTGGTACCGGTGTCCATACTGATGGCGCTTATCGGATACGCGCTTGGTAATTACCTCGCACCGTTGGCAGGACACCTTGCGCGCATGGCGGTAGGACAGTAGCAATTAGTGGTCCAACCATTCAATGGTAGAGTGCCAGCATGAAAGTGGCGCTGCGCTGGACCCGAAATATTGCCCTGGTACTCCTGGCTCTGCTGGTGCTGGCCACTATTATTGTTTCCCGTCTGTGGCAGGATCGGCCAGCGGTTGCAGATTTCGGCTGGCCGACAGCGACGCCTGTGCGCGACACGAATGCTGCGGTCACGGTCACCTGGCTTGGCATATCCACACTGTTGTTCGACGACGGTGATACACAAATCCTGATTGACGGCACCTTCACTCGACTTCGTGTGACGGATATCGCGCCATTGCAGACCATTTCATCCGATGTCGCAGCGATCAATCACGCGCTGAGTAAATATCGAATAGACAGACTCGCGGCAATTGTTCCGGCGCATTCGCACTTCGATCACGCAATGGATATTGGCTACATTGCGAACCGTACCAGTGCCGTTATTCTCGGGTCACAGTCAACGGCCAACATCGCCAAAGGCGCCGACGTTCCGGTAGATCAATACCAGACGCTGGCTGATGGGGAAATGCGCCAGTTCGGCGACTTCACGATCACGCTTCTGGCATCCCGCCACGCGCCGATCGGCACAGATGGCGAAGCCTGGTTTCCGGGAAGTATCGATTCGCCATTGCGACAACCTGCGCATGTATCGGCATGGCGGGAAGGCGTGACATGGTCGATTCTTATTGGCCACCCGCGCGGCACAACACTTATCAATGGAAGCGCCGGATACATTCCGGGAAAATTGCAGGGCGTAACTGCTGATGTCGCCATTCTCGGCATTGCCGGACTGGCCGGCCTGGGCCGGGAGTACGTCGATGATTATTGGCAGGAAACGATCGTCGCGACAGGTGCCAGGCGACTTATCGTTGTACATTTCGACGACTTCACAGCTCCTTTTGGCGAAATCGTTCTGTTTCCGAAGTTGGCCGACGACATAATCAAGACGGCCGGCTGGCTGGACAAATTAATTGCAGCGGAAGAAAGTGACGTATCGATCGAACTGCCACCATTTGGTCAGCCGATCGAGCTTTATTAGTCTTCAGCGGCTGCCGCGAATTCTTCAATCAGCGAATCGATTCGCTTCGGCAATTGCTGCACATTTTCTTTTTCTGCCCTGGAAAATCGTTTGATACGATGTTCAACGCGCTG
>QNFK01000044.1 GCA_003645495.1 Gammaproteobacteria bacterium | reverse complement strand
CTCCAGCAATATTCGACTTGGCACAACTTACCTCGGCAAGATGTACGAACGATTTGACGAAAACCGCGTCCTCGCCACAGCCGCTTATAACGCCGGGCCACACAGGGTGAAGGCATGGTTACCGGACTCCGGCTATCTCGATGCCCGCATCTGGATAGAAAACATTCCATTCAGGGAGACACGCAAGTATGTGCGACGCGTGCTCACTGATGAAGCGATATTTCATTGGCGGCTAACCGGTCAACGCAGACGCATTTCCAGTGAGTTACCGCGCATTGATCCGCACGCAGATTTAACGCAGGTAGCCAGCAGTAACTAGTTCGTTGTGGCGTTGTTCGGCGAATCCAGCGACTCAAGCGCATCCCACCTGTCAGCCGTCGGCATCGCGGCAAGTTTCTCCGTTTCACTGTAGAAACACGCAAGATCTGCTGCACAGTTCTGCAGAATCTGATCAAACGCGCGGAACTGCCCTTCATACAAACCCAACGATACGAGTCGTGCATTGTTCACTGGCGCCGCCAGCCAATTGCCGCTGCCGGTGCCGCTTTTTTCAACCATCAGGCCTGCCCGTACGGAGAGCTCGTCCAGCAGTGTGCGTTTGCGCATGCGCTTCGCGTCGTCGTCGATATCTTCCTCGTAAAGCGTGATCAGGCGCTCACGAGTATCCTGTACCAAAGCCATCATCGACCGACGCAGCACTTTGCGCTCCTGGTAAGCACCCAGGGCATCCAGCTCGTCGATCTCTGCCAGCCAGCGTTCGATGCCGAACGATGCAACAGCGGTCGCGAATGACTCATTGAAAGCCGTGTCGTCTTTTATGTATAACTTTTGATGTGCCAGCTCGTGGAACATAGTGGCTACCAGGTCAGCATCCGACCAGCGCATCATTGTGTTCAGGAGCGGGTCTGCAAATTTACCCAGCGTTGAATATGCAGATACACCGCCAACGGTAACGTCATATCCCTTTGCCGAAAGCTTGTCGCCCAGCTTTCTCGCAGATTTTTCGCTGAAGTAGCCCCTGTACGCCACACAACCCGCAACGGGGTAGCACCAGGTTTTTGCTGTAAAAGAAAATTCCTCGGCGGCAATAACGTTCCAGACAACGTAATCGCGCTCGAGATCTGCGTAAGTTCGATAACTGTCATTGTCGGGTAGCAACAAATCACTTACTGCGAAGTCACGTGCCTGCTGAACGATTGCCAGGCGATTTATAAGGGCTTCGGGCGACTCTTCATCAGCGATAACCTCTGCGACCGGTCGGCGATGATTCATTACGCTGAAATGTCCACTTGCAGCCTGCATGTAGTAGCAGCCATCCAGCAGCAATATTATTATTGCTGCCGCGAGGGCGACGATAATTCGACCGATGTTCTTGCGTTGTAAATTCGTTCTCAACGGCATTTTGTCCTTGTGCGTGTGCAGCCTGATAGAATCGATGCCATGGAAGTTTACCTTGTCGGTGGTGCAGTTCGGGACGAATTGCTTGGCTTGCCTGTCAAAGAACGGGACTGGTGCGTCGTGGGCGCAACCCCGGATGAACTCGTGCAACAGGGTTATCGGCCCGTCGGCAAGGATTTCCCGGTATTTATTCATCCGCAGAGCGGTGAAGAGTACGCGCTTGCCCGTACGGAGCGAAAAACTTCTGCCGGGTATCACGGCTTTTCGTTTCACACTTCACCTGAGGTAACCATTGCCGAGGATTTGGGCCGCCGCGACCTTACCGTCAATGCAATGGCCAGGGATTCTGCAGGCAATCTGATCGACCCGTTCAATGGCAGCGCGGACATCGCAGCAAAGCGCTTGCGTCATGTCTCTACCGCTTTTGCTGAAGATCCCGTGCGAATTTTGCGTGCAGCGAAATTCGCCGCCCGTTTTCATGACCTGGGCTTTCGTATTGCAGATGAAACAGTGCAATTGATGCGACAGATGGTCACCAATGGGGAAGCGGATGCGCTGGTCCCTGACCGCGTCTGGAAAGAAACCGAAGCGGCTCTGGCAGGGCCAGATCCGCGAGTGTATTTTGAAGCACTGCGCGAGTGTGGTGCGCTGGCGGTCTTGTTTGCAGAAATCGATGCCCTGTTTGGCGTACCACAACCTGCCAAATGGCATCCGGAAATTGATACCGGTCTGCACACGATGATGGTGCTGGAACAAGCTGCAAAGCTTAGTGATGATGTCGATGTTCGCTTTGCGGCACTGGTTCATGATCTGGGCAAGGCCACTACGCCAAAGAACGAGCTGCCGAGCCACAAGGGCCATGAGCTGCGAAGCGCAAAGCTGGTTAAGTCATTCGCAAAACGCCTGCCGGTACCCAATGCATGCCGTGATCTGGGCTGCCTGGTGGCCGAGTATCACGCCCACTGTCACCGGGCATTCGAACTGCGTCCGGAGACCATTTTGAGAGTGCTCGATCGCGCTGACGCTTTTCGCAGGCCGGAACGGTTCGAAAGATTCCTGCTCGCCTGTGAGGCGGATTCCCGTGGCAGAACCGGGCTTGAAAATGATCCCTATCCGCAGGCAGATTATTTTCGCGCTGCCTTTGCGGCGGCAAAAAATGTTGCTATTGATGACCTGACGAACGCTGGCCTGTCTGGTGCCGATATCGGCAGGGAAATCCATTCCAGGCGGCTGCAAGCAATAACACAATTCAAACGCGTTCAGGAACCACCGAAATAGTACAGGTATACAGACAGTGCCGTTGTGTTGCCGAAATTCTCTGAATCATCGTAAGAAAATCGAAACTCCATGTCGGTGCGATCGCTAAGCGGCGTCAGGAAGCCCAGGCTAAACGAATTCACCTTGCCGCCATCAACGGCCGTTTGCCAGCTGCCCGCCGTCAGATCGATGCTACGCAGGCCAAATTTGAATTCCAGCCCGGCGTTGACGCGGTGATCAATCAGACTATTAATCATGCTAAGCCGGGAAGATGACAGAAAACGCAACGAATCAATATCCTGCTGTATGCGAATATTTCTGGAATAGTCGTACTGCATGCCACCGAAGTGCAGGCTGACACTTTCGCCAAGCGGAAATCGCCCCGTCATGCCCCAACCGTCGGCGCTGAAATCAATCTCGCGCCGTAAGTCAGGAAAATCGGAAAATATGACGAAATCGAACGCGCGTCTCTTGTAGTCAGCAGACACCATGAACTTGTCACCGCGAAAATACAGCGACGTACCAAGATCAAAAGATTCAAGAACGTCTGAATTGCCCCAGTAAGACGTATTAAGTCGAATTCCAACAGGTTTAAACCAGTGATCGATGCCAACGTCGGCTAGTGTGGTTCGCATTCCGCCAAACGCGTTGTCCGTTTCGTACGAACTGACAGTAGTCGAAAGCCAGGTCTTTTGACCGATGCCAAAATCACCAAACGCGCTAATGGCACGTCCGTCGGCCGAGTCCGCTTCGGCGCCGACTCCCAGAACGAATCCTTCAGCGTGTGCCGCGACAATGCAAAATAACGCCAGAAATGCAGAAGCTATAGTTTTTCTAAATAAGGACATAGAAGATCACGCCTGCTAACACCAGCCTGTAAATGGCAAATGGCAGCAAACCGATCACACTGACAAACCTCATGAAAAACTCGATGCTGATATAAGCAACGATGCCGGAAATCAATGCCGCCACCGCCAGATTGTCCCATGCGACAGCCGGGTCCCCTGTGATGAGTATCACTAACTCATAGATTGTCGCCAGCAAGATGACCGGTGCAGATAACAAAAATGAGAACCGTGCCGCATCCTGCCGTTTGATACCCAGCATTCGTCCGGCGGTGATCGTTATGCCTGACCGGGAAGTCCCGGGAACCAGCGCCAGTGCCTGCGCCATACCGATCAACACGCCATCTCTGATACGAATATCAGCGAATTTCCGCTCACGCGGTGCAAATCGATCGACCAGTGCCAGCAAAATGCCGTAACCAGCGAGCGTGAACACCACAACAATGGGATCACGCAGATTCGCTGCTATCCAGCCGGCGAACAGGAGCCCGGCTACAGCAGCGGGAACCGTGCCAAGTCCGAGGCTCCAAACCATGCGAGTGCGGTCATTTGCCGGACGTCGCATGATTATTTCGCCGGTGCCACTCAGCAACCCGAGTATGTCGTCACGAAAGAAAACAACGACCGCAACCAGCGAACCGAAATGTACGGCGACGTCGAACGCAAGACCCTGATCGGTCCAGCCAAATATGCTGGGTACCAGCACCAGGTGACCAGAACTTGAAATTGGCAAAAATTCAGAAAGGCCCTGCACAATTGCAAGGACAACAATTTGCAACCAGCTCATTTTAATAATCCGTTTTCGATGGTCACAACATATGTGTCCTGTCAGATATCCGGAAAGCACCCGGCAAATCGATATCGCCGCGAGCTAATCCGATGCATTTGAAGCTTTCGCCCATTTCGCCGGGCAGAGTCAATAATTTAACCTGGCGCGACAATTCTAACTGTTCAGCCTGAGGCAGCGATGTGAATTCCGTCAACTCCTCGTCCAATCCGCCGTGCAATAAAAAATGTGCTTGCGTGACGTATCCGGCAACTTCCAGACCTGCAGCCTGTGCGGCTTCGGCAACAGCCGAAAAATCCACCCAGGCCGTCAAATCCTGTATCCCGGGAAGAATAAGTGGATCGTTGTGTACCCGATGGCGGAAGTGGCAGCGCAACCAACCCTGGTGACGGTCAGGCGCATAGTACTCACGTCGTGTAACGCCGTAATCGAATAAGAAAATTAATCCTGCCTTGAGGGATGCAGACAGATCACCAATCCAGTTGGACACGGCTGGAGAAATTTCTGTCGCATACTCATCAGCGAGCGGTTCGTCCAGGTGCGTCTCAATGCGGCTGAATGCTTGTTGTAATAGTTCGGGCGCGTCTGCAAATTGCCAGACAAAATTATCATTCTCCACACCGACCCTGAATTGTTGCAGGCCTTTCTGCCGTTTGACCACACGTTCAAAGGGCAGCGCATCGGCGACTTCGTTCGCGACGATTACACCGGCGAAATCTCGTGGCAGTTCCGACAACCAGGTCACCCGATCTGCCAGGTGCGGCACTTCCTCTCGTAGCCGCTGCTCCTGGCGTTGTTGCAGATCTGCCGATACTTCGAGAATCATGTATTGATCGGGCAGTGCATTCAGCTGGTCGAGCTTATTCAGCAACGATACTGCCAGCGCGCCGCTACCCGCCCCCGGCTCAAGCACGTTGCCGCCGGGTAGCTGTTCGAGAACAGCAGCGCATTGTCGCGCAAGCACGTTGCCGAACAGTGGTGAGATTTCGGGCGCTGTAACAAAATCTCCGCTGGCCCCGAATTTTTTCGTGCCCGCTGTGTAGTAACCCAGTCCGGGCGCATACAGGGCGTGCTGCATGAATTCCGCGAAACTGATGCTGCCGCCGGCAGTATCGATACACGAGCGAATATACTCGGCGACGCGGCTGCTATGCCGCGCGCTGTCTGTATCAGGCAAGGGCAACTCAAGCCCGGTTCCGTGTTCTGGTTGCATTAGTGCCGCAGGTTCCCAACAATGTCGACAATGTATGTCGCCCGACTCGCAAATACCATGCACTGTCCGGGCATTATTCAATAATCGGGACCCGTACTGAAAACAATGACAGCAGATCAGGCAAATTCTCTTACGGACAAATGCGCGCTGGTGACCGGTGCGGCACGGCGGATAGGCGCCGTAATAGCGGAACGATTGCACGCAGAGGGCGCCAACGTTGCCATTCACTACCGCCAGTCGAAGGCGGAAGCCGGCGAGTTTTGTACCCGGCTGAATACTGTTCGCGCCGACTCGGCTCGTATTTTCCAGGCCGATCTGAATGTGGGTAATGAATTGGACAAGCTCGTCGATTCGGTCGTTGAATGGTCGGGTCGTCTTGACGTCCTCGTTAACAATGCATCGTCGTTTTACCCGACACCGCTGGGGCAGATTACCGAGGAGAGCTGGTCAGATCTTGTGGGCAGCAACCTGAAAGCACCGTTGTTCCTGTCGCAGGCGGCAGCGCCACATCTGCAGACCAGTCACGGCAACATTATTAACATTGTGGATATTCACGCACACCGGCCGTTACGGGATCACTCGGTGTATGGTGCGGCAAAAGCCGGTCTGGTGATGCTGACGCGCTCGCTGGCAAAGGACCTCGCGCCTGATGTGCGGGTTAACGGGGTAGCACCCGGCGCTATCAGCTGGCCTGAGAATGGCATGTCGGACTCGGTCAAGCAGGATATTCTCAGCCAGGTGCCGTTGCAGCGGACTGGTGCTCCTGAGGACATCGCGGGTTGTGTTGTTTACCTGGCTCGTGATGCCGGGTATGTGACGGGGCAGATTATTGCGGTTGATGGTGGGCGGTCTTTGGGGTGGTGAGAATTGGGCTTGGGTTGAGGATGATTCTTTTGAGCGGGTGTAGTGGGATGGAGTTTTGCAAACTATTCGGGGCATGTTTTCAACATGCCCCGAATAGTTTGTCGCCCGTCGGGACGGGCTCCAACGTGGGGTTGCTACGATTTTTGGGTTTCGAATAAGGTGGGTTGGTTACGAGTTTTGAGTGAGCGTTTTTTCACCAGGCGTTGGTGAATTCTCGCCAGGGTTTGCCTTGTCTGTCTGCCTGCGGTGATTTTCTCTCGGCCAGGGGTTTTTGCAGATTCGCTGGCGTGACCGTGACTGCCGGGCAGGCTCCTGTGTCGAGCAGTGTTAGTGCTGCGGTCATGTTTGGATCGGTGTCGGCGCCCACCGGGATGGACAGGTCGTCGGTAGCGTCGCAATCGGCGGGTAACCCGTCAAAGTAGCCACCTTCGTCATTCGCGTTTACGCTTTCGAATGCTGTTGGACGAATAATCTTGTCACAAAATTCAATGCCGAGCTGACCAACCGGCTTGCCAAATGTATTTGATCCGACGATCGACACTGCGGCATGCGGCTCCATGCTATTGGTTATCAGCTCGCTCGCCGAAGCAGTGCCGCCAGTGGCGATGACCACCAGCCTTGACAGGTTGATTGAGGCAGACAGCTGTTGGAAAAACGACGTGCGATTCAAAGCCGCATTGTTGGCGTTGAACAGGGTTTTCGAGAACGTCAGGTTATTGGCCGTGGCACCACCGAGGAAATCTCCCAACAACTCTGTCGTACTGACCAGGCCACCGCCGTTATATCGCAAATCGATGATGACGTCGTTAACACCAGCCTGCATAAACGCAGCGAATGCAGTAACGAACGCTGGCTCTGCAGTACTGATAAATGTCGCCAGTTCAAGATAGCCAACGGCAGACCCATCCGGCCTGTCGATGACGCGCCACTGCGGAACCGGATCGATAGTGACCAGTCCCTGGTCAACTATGGCCGTATATTCGCTGCCATCCAGACGGCGAACCATGAATTCGAGCGGCGTTTGTGTGAACAGCGCGCCAACGCCTTCATTGGCCTGAATGTCCGCAATCGTGCGCCCGTTGAGCATGAGAATGCGCTGGCCGCGGTCAAATCCAGCCAGAAATGCGGGGCTGGATGAGAAAACACGCGTAAATCGCAGATCGTCGACAGCATCGAAGCGGCTGCTAAAACCATACCCTTCATACTGGCCGGCGCCAAAGAACTGCGCATCGGCGGCAGCGCTATCTATATAACTGAAGTTATCCAGCGGCTGGAAGGATCTTAAAAAATCGAGCAGCGCTTCCGGCGTCGCATATGCACCCAGGTCTACACTTGCCGGCAGCAGGTCGTTCCAGAAATACACATCATTCATCGTATCCAGCACGAACTGCTTCTGCGCATCGACAGTGCATGCTGCTGTACCCGTCTGTGGCGCTGCATTGCCATTGTCGTCAGAGAGGCTGCAAGCACTGATGAAAAGCGACATGACAATCAAAATGAACGGTGATTTCTGCATCGGTATGCTCCGCGGCAAGGCGGCCTGTACGGCTATTGTTGAGACCATTATTACCGTGAAATCGTCGGATTCCCGTGACCAGTGCCCGCTTTTCGCCAGGCCGTTTTTTACAAAATAACGGCTTCTTTGGTTAACGGGTGGGTCGCAGCATCAAACTCAGACCAATGTTGCAGCATTGCCCGGCCAGTCACGGGATGAACAAGATCAGGCGCAATTTCCGCCAATGGCCGCAGCACAAAACTATACTCGAGGACGTCGCTGCGGGGCACGTTGATTGGCGGGCTGCTAATCACCTGCTGGTCGTACAAAAGCAAGTCGATATCGAGCGTACGCGAGCCGAACCGATCTGAATTGCGCTCCCGGTTAGCCAGATCGTGAATGGCTTCCAGCTCAGTGAATAAATCCTGCGCCGTTTTATCAGTTTCTATACAGGCCACGGCATTGAGAAAATCGTCGCCGTCGAATCCCAGAGACTTACTGCGATAAACAGAAGATAGCGCATGCAGTGTGAATCGTTTGCGTAGTTCGTGCGCCGCCAGCTGCAGGTTCTTCTCAGGTTGCACATTGCTGCCAAGACCGAGATAGACGACCGGCATAAGACTATGCCTTGTAGCGTCGGATCACTACGCCTACATTTTTGGCGTTGCGAATTGCGCCAGGCTTGCTTACCCGCAATTGAATCCAGGGAATGTCGAATTCAGCAAGCACTGTTTCTGCGATTTTTTCGGCTAACGTTTCGACCAGCTGATATTCGGAATCGCCCACGAACTGCTGCACGCGTTT
This sequence comes from Gammaproteobacteria bacterium, assembly GCA_003645495.1. Lineage (GTDB taxonomy): Bacteria > Pseudomonadota > Gammaproteobacteria > Steroidobacterales > Woeseiaceae > SZUA-117. The sequence goes on along the minus strand of QNFK01000044.1, from coordinate 484 downwards.
GGCAACGGCTTTGTAATTCAGAGTGCCTTCAATATTGTCATTTAGCGCGGCCTTGGCGACATCAGCGGCCATCTCGATATCGATGCTGACGGTTTGTCGGACCTTGCGTTCCCAGTCCCAGATACCAACGATCGTTTCGACCTTCAGGTCCTGTAAGAAGATTGTGTCGGCCCGGGGTTCGGTTTGCATAACGCTTACGCCTTTTTAATTGTGGCGTGCAGGATTCACTCGCCATTACTGTTGTGCCTTATGTTTTTTGTGGGCGCGCCAGTGTTTCGAGTGACCAGCGCGCCAGTGCCTGAATGTTATCTGCTTTTTCGCCGTCGGCAAGACGCATTGCGCCGGCGAGCGCGAGCATGGCGCCGTTATCAGTACATAGATCCGGGCGTGGGTAACAGACCCGCCCGGAAAATCGCGCCGCAAGTTCAGTACGCAGTAGTTGATTTGCGCCCACCCCGCCAGCAACGACCACGCGCTCGAGCTT
>QNFK01000043.1 GCA_003645495.1 Gammaproteobacteria bacterium | reverse complement strand
TTGAAGAATGCACGCGGCTTGCGTGCCATGACCTTCACGTTCTTTGCACCCAATCGCAAAGATGTACGGCAACAGTCCATCGCCGTGTTGCCAACACCAATAATCAAAACGCTTTCGCCGATCGATTTCTGGTGCTCAAAAGCCACTGACTCCAGCCAATCGATTCCAATATGGATGTTCTCCGTATCGTACCGGCCGGGAAGTTTCAGCTCCTTGCCACGCGGCGCGCCGGTGCCAACAAATACCGCATCAAAACCACCGCTATGCAGAAAATCTTTCATGCTCTCGATGCGGTGATTCAGCTTAAGGTCGGCACCCATATCGACGATGTAGCCGATTTCCTCGTTCAGAACCTTCGGTGGCAGGCGAAACTGCGGAATATTGGTGCGCATCAACCCGCCCGCAATCTCCAGCGCCTCAAAAATGGTGACTTCATAGCCGAGCGGCAACAGATCATTGGCGACTGCAAGTGATGCGCAACCTGCGCCGATAAGTGCAACTTTCTTGCCATTTGTCTCTGCCGGAGCCTTCGGCAATGAGGCGCTTATATCGTCGCGATGATCGGCCGCAACACGCTTGAGGCGGCAGATTGCCACCGGCTTTTCCTCGACACGTCCGCGTCGACAAGCCGGCTCACACGGACGATCGCATACGCGACCGAGAATGCCGGGAAAGATATTCGTTTGACGGTTCAGCAGGTAGGCTTCTGAAAACTGGCCTTGTGCGAGGAGTCGGATATAGCCGGGAACGTCGGTATGTGCGGGACAGGCCCACTGGCAGTCGACGACTTTGTGAAAGTAATCCGGATTAGAAGTATCAGTTGGCTTCATTCTTGTTACATCCAGAACAGGAATCTCCCATGATCTGGAAATTACCGCCGATAATTTTCGCTAGGATAGCGGGATCACTCGGAAAGTAAACCGTTTTTTCCTTGCTGCACAACATCATGACACTCTGCTTGCCCGATCAACGCGCGCGACTAAATGCAATTCGCTGGCCGGCAATATCCCCGGTCAATGCGCCATCCTGATAAACGATCGTGCCGTTGACAATAGTCGTGTCGACACTCGAACTAAAAGTGTGCCTCTCAAAAGGCGACCAGTGACACTTGGCCAGCAGGTTGGCCGAACTGACCGTATACGGCTTGTCCGGGTCCATGATGACAAGGTCGGCGAAATAGCCCTCCCGAACATAGCCGCGATCGACGACACCAAATATGTCGGCGACCGCGTGGCTGGTCTTGTCGACAATATTCTCGTAGCTGAGCTTTTCGTCCTTCGCAAGATCAAACAGGCATTGCATTACGTGTTGCACCAACGGCAATCCAGCCGGAGCCTTGAAATAACTCTTGCCCTTTTCACTGATCGTGTGCGGCGCATGGTCAGTCGCAATAATATCGATGCGGCCTTCGTTAACTGCCTTAAGCAATGCCAGACGATCCTCTGGACGCTTGATCGCCGGATTACATTTTATGCGTGTACCAAGCTCCTCGTAGCGGCTGTCGTCGAACCACAGGTGATGCACACAAACCTCGGCAGTGATTCGCTTCTCACTGCGATGCGCTTTTGAGAAAAGACCCATCTCAACAGCTGTTGTCAGGTGTAACACGTGCAACAGCGCATCATGGCGGCGTGCCAGGTCAACGGCCTGGCTGGACGACAGCAGGCAGGCATTCGCGGAGCGAATGTTCGGATGCTCCGTCATCGGTACGTTTTCGCCAAAATCTGTTTTTGCGCGGGCCTCGTTGTCACGAATTGTTGGCGAATGCTCACAATGCGTAAGCACGATGACTGGCGCATGCTCGAACAGAAGCTCAAGCGATTCCTGGTTATCAACCAGCATGTCACCGGTCGAGGCGCCCATGAACGCCTTGATGCCACAGGACTCGTTGACCTGTAACGCCTTGATCTCTTCTATGTTGCGATTGGTGGCGCCGAGATAGAAAGCGTAATTCGCGCTGCAGCGCCCTTCGGCCATAACGTATTTGTCTGCCAGTGCCTCCCGGTTGGTTGTCTGCGGATTGACATTGGGCATGTCCATGAAACTGGTAATGCCACCCGCAACGGCCGCCGCAGATTCCGTCGCCATGTCACCTTTATTAGTCAGGCCCGGCTCACGAAAATGTACCTGGTCATCAATCATACCGGGCAACAGAAATTTTCCCTGTGCATCCAGCACCTGGCACGAGTCTTCAGCAGTAATGCCCGCTGCAATTTTTTCGATGCGCTCACCATGAACCAGCACATCCGCGTCCCGAATTTCGCCTTCATTGACTAAGCGCGCGTTGGTAATCAAAAGTTTATTCATAGTTTCGCTTTAAAGTTATGCAAATGCATCGGTTGCGGTCACGAGCTCATGAGTATTTCCGGGTTCGAACGCGGAATGTCCGGCATCAGCGACGATCCGCAGATCCGCCTCCGGCCAGGCATCTGCCAGTTCCCAGGCTGAAGTAGCGGGACACACCACATCGTAACGCCCCTGCACGATGACCGCCGGGATATTGCGAATCCGGTCTACATTTTTGATGAGTTGATCTTCGTCCATGAAGCCACCATTGACGAAGTAGTGACATTCGATGCGCGCCAGAGCCAGTGCCATGTCATCGCCACCGAATTCGGTCGCCAGTTTTTCGTTCGGTAGCAGTGTGCTGGTACTGCCCTCCCATATCGACCAGGCTTTCGCAGCCTGTATGCGCACAGCCGGATCGTCACTGGTCAGGCGGGAGTGATAGGCATGCAGCATGTCACCCCGTTCCTTTTTGGGAATCGGCTCCAGGTAGTGCTGCCAGAGGTCGGGGTAGATTTCGCTTGCGCCATGCTGATAGAACCAGTCAATTTCCTTCTTGCGCAGCATGAAAATTCCGCGCAAGACGATTTCCGTCGCACGCTCCGGGTGGGTCTGGCAATAAGCAAGCGCCAGTGTGCTGCCCCAGGAACCGCCGAATACCTGCCATTTTTCTATCTGCAAAGCCGCACGCAGAATCTCTATGTCGTTGACCAGGTCCCAGGTTGTATTGTCGTCCAGATTGGCATGCGGTGTGCTCTTGCCGCTGCCACGCTGATCAAACAGCACAATCCGATAGACATCAGGATTCCAGAAGCGGCGCATAGCTGGCGTACAACCACCCCCCGGACCACCGTGCAGGAACACCACCGGCTTGCCATGGGGATTACCCGACTCTTCATAATAGAGCTTGTGACCGCTGCCAACCTCAAGAAAGCCAGTGCGGACGGGTTCGATGGGCGGATAAAGTTCTCGCCGGGGACTTTTTATTGTCATGACCGGATTATGAGATGGAGTCGCCCGGATTGCTACGAAAATTGAACCTTGCCCAAAACACCCAGTCTTTAGATTAAACTTGGGTCCCTGATACCCGACAAATGAAAAGAGTTACCAATGAAGAATTCCATCGCAAGATCAGTAGTGGCGCTTGTCGCCACGACGCTCATGGCCCTCAACGCTGCGGCGCAGGACCTCGAGATAAATTTCACCGAGTACACACTCGATAACGGTTTGCGCCTGGTCGTCCACGAGGACACCAAGGCACCTATCGTCGCTGTCAACGTCTGGTATCACGTCGGCTCGAAAAACGAGAAGCCCGGCAAAACCGGGTTTGCGCATCTGTTCGAACACCTGATGTTCAATGGCACCGAAAACTACGACGACGAATACTTCAAGCCGTTTGAGCTGGTTGGTGCCACCAATATGAATGGCACGACCAATTTCGATCGCACAAACTATTTCCAGAATGTTCCCAAAACAGCTCTGGACATGGCGTTGTGGATGGAGTCCGACCGCATGGGTCACCTGCTAGGTGCCATCACGCAGGAAAAACTGGACGAGCAACGTGGCGTCGTGCAAAACGAAAAGCGTCAGGGTGAAAACCAGCCTTATGGCAAGGTATTCAGCAAACTGCTGGCAGGCGTATTTCCCGACGGGCACCCATACGCCACCAGCGTGATCGGCTCGATGGATGATCTCAACGCGGCAAGCCTCGAGGATGTGCAGGAATGGTTTGAAACCTACTACGGACCCAATAATGCGGTAATTGTTGTAGCAGGGGACGTTGTGCCGGCCGACGTCCTGGCCAGGGTCAAGCATTACTTCGGCGACATTCCGCCAGGACCGCCAATTTCCAAGCGAGAATCATGGACCGTAAAACTCGAGCGGGACAAACGCGAGGTAATGCAGGACCGGGTTCCGCAGGCACGCATATATAAGGTATGGGGGGGACCCACTAATACTGGCGAAGATGCCGAATTGCTGAACCTGTTTGGCGACGTCCTGGCAAGCGGTAAGAACTCACGCCTCTATGAGCGCCTGGTTTACAACGACCAGATTGCCACTGCAGCGCAGGCTGGCGTAATCGGCAATGAAATCGGTGGAATGTTCATGGCCATGGCAACGGTGCAGCCAGGTGGCAATCTGAAAGCAGTCGAACAGGCGTTGAATGAGGAAATTGAGCGACTCCTGGAGGATGGCATTACTGATGACGAACTGGAGCGGGTCAAAGCGCAGTATCGGTCTGGGTTCGTGCGCGGCCTCGAAAGTATTGGCGGCTTTGGTGGCAAATCCGACATCCTCGCGGCAAATGCCGTTTACGAGGATGATCCCGGCGCATTTAAAAAGTCGATGGACAGAATTGAGGCGGCAACAGCGCAAGAGGTCGAAGCAGCTGCCAAACGCTGGATAACAGCGGGTGCTTATCACCTTGAGGTGCATCCGTTTCCACAGTTGAGCGCTGCGACTGACGGCGCCGATCGCTCGACCGTACCGCAAACGAATGAGTTTCCTGAGGTGAAATTTACGGAATTCGAACGTGATTTCCTGAAAAACGGGCTTGAAGTCATCGTTGCAAACCGCAGCGCCGTCCCGGTCGTCAATATCAGCATGAATTTTGACGCAGGCTATGCATCCGATCAGTTCGGCGAGCTTGGGACATCGAGCCTGACCATGACCATGCTGGATGAGGGCACGAAAAAGCGGACCGCGCTGGAAATCAGCGACGAACTTGCGCGACTCGGCGCTAACTTCAGTTCCGGATCAGGAATCGATGCGTCGACTATCGGCATCAGTGCATTGAAAGAAAACCTGGATAAGTCACTCGATATCTATACTGATCTGGTACTCAATCCAGCATTTCCCGGGGGCGAACTCGAGCGCCTGAGAAAAATGCGCATCGCACGAATTCAACAGGAAAAAACACAGCCAATTGGCCTGGCAATTCGCCTTTTTCCCGCGTTACTTTATGGCGAAGGCCACGCTTACTCCATGCCACTTACCGGTTCCGGCACCGAAGAATCAGTCGCTCGCATTAGTCGTGATTCGCTGGTGGATTATCACCGCACCTGGATCCGGCCAAATAACGCGACGATGATAGTCGTTGGCGACACAACGATGGCTGAGATGAAGCCCAAACTTGAGAAGCTATTCGCCAAATGGGAACCCGGTGAAATACCGACCAAAAACATCGCCAAAGTGAGCTTAAGCGCCAGCGAACGGGTGTTTTTGATTGACAGGCCTGGCTCCGAACAATCCATCATTTTTGCGGGCAACGTTGCCCCCGCGGTTGGTGACGGTAATGAACTCGCGATTGAAACGATGAATGAGATTATCGGTGGCAGCTTCACTTCACGAATTAACATGAACCTGCGTGAAGACAAGTCCTGGGCATACGGGGCACAAACACTCCTTTTCGATACCAAGGGTCAACGACCATTTATTGCTTATGCGCCTGTGCAAACTGACAAGACCATGGAGTCTATGGCCGAAATCCGACGCGAACTGGTCGAGTATCTCGGCGAGAACCCGGCAACCCCGGAGGAGATCGGCAAAGTTAAGGACAACAATACACTGAGTTTGCCGGGACGCTGGGAAACGTCGAATGCGGTACTTAGAGATATCGGGGAAATCGTGACCTATGACCTGCCGGATGATTACTGGGATACTTATGCAGATAGCGTGCGTAATCTTTCCGTAGAGCAGATCGTCGAGGCGAGCGAACAGGTAATCAAGCCGGATAACATGATCTGGGTCGTTGTCGGCGATCGGGAAAAAATAGAATCTCGAATTCGCGAACTTGAATTAGGCGAGATTACGTTGCTGGATGTTGACGGCAACGTGCTGGACTAGTCCGCGTTAGTTCACAGCAGCCCGGTCATCAGACACAGGTGTTGGTGACCCGGCTGTCCTTCCTTTCAATTCGCACGACGCGATGCCTCGATAATTCGCTTGCAACGACGTAAAAAACATCGCCGTACGAGCTGGCGATGCGCTAGTCTCACTAGCTGACCGCATAAAACGATTACTTTTGGCAACTTCGCATGACTAACGACGAATACCTGGCGCTTATCGACGCGGCCTGCGTCTATGAAGTTGCAAATGAAACTCCGTTAGAGCTCGCCAGCAATCTGTCTGCGCGCATGCACAACAAAATCCTGATGAAACGGGAAGACCTGCAACCGGTCTTTTCTTTCAAATTGCGCGGCGCCTATAACAAGCTCGCCTCGCTGTCTGAAGACGCCCTGCGTGCCGGAGTTATCTGCAGCTCGGCCGGCAATCACGCTCAGGGCGTGGCACTGGCAGCTAAACGAAAAAATGCAAGAGCAGTCATCGTAATGCCGGTTACGACACCGTCGATAAAGGTCGATGCTGTCAGAACGCTTGGCGGAGAGGTTGTGCTCTTTGGCGACACTTACGACGACGCCTACGCCAAAGCACGGCAACTTGAGAGTGAGCAGCAACTCACTTTCATCCATCCTTTCGACGACCCGGCCGTCATAGCCGGTCAGGGAACAATTGGACGAGAGCTGGTCGAGCAGATGGAAGATGACGTCACCGCCGTGGTAGTACCAATTGGTGGTGGTGGATTGATCGCGGGAATCGCGTCATACATCAAGGGCAAGAGACCTGATATCAAAATCATTGGTGTCGAACCCGCGGATTCCGCGGCGATGAAGGAGTCACTCGCGGCCGGCAAACCCGTCACGCTGGAACATATTGGTATCTTTGCCGACGGTGTCGCAGTGCGGCGTGTCGGTGATGAAACCTTCCGCATCTGCCAGGAGCTGGTAGATGAAGTTGTGACCGTGGATACCGACCAGATCTGCGCCGCCATTCGTGACATATTCGAAGACACGCGTTCGATAGTGGAGCCGGCTGGTGCGCTTGCCGTCGCTGGCGCCAAGAAATACATAAGTGATAATAATCTCAGGAATGAAACAATTGTCGTCATAAATGGCGGCGCCAACGTCAACTTCGATCGATTGCGACATATCGCCGAGCGCGCTGCTATCGGCGAAGAAAGGGAAATGCTGCTCGCGGTCGAAATTCCTGAGGAGCCGGGCAGTTTTCGCCAGTTCTGCGAGGCAATTGGCCGGCGCAGTATTACTGAATTCAATTACCGTTATAACGATTCAAGGACTGCGCACATTTTCGTTGGCGTGGAGCTGCGTGGCGGTGGCGCAGAGCGCGCCGAGCTTGCAGCAAAACTGACGAAACTGGGTTATACATTTGTCGACCTGAGCGATAACGAAATGGCGAAACTGCACGTTCGCCATATGGTCGGTGGCAGCGCCGCGAGCATCGAAAACGAACGTCTGTTCCGTTTCGAGTTTCCCGAACGGCCGGGTGCGTTACTCGATTTCCTGAAGGCTATTGGAACGGACTGGAATATCAGCCTGTTCCATTATCGAAACCACGGATCAGACCACGGTCGAATTCTCGCCGGCATTCAGGTAGCGGAGGATGAATCTGCAGAACTCGAAGAGCATCTGGCTGAACTGGGTTATCCGCATTTCGAGGAAAGCAAAAATCCGGCGTACGCAATGTTTCTCGCCTGAGAGAACTAACATCACTAGTAAACCCAAAAAAACCGACGTCATTGCGAGGAGCGAAGCGACGCGGCAACCTCCATCAGTGTGCTGCCGTGAGAAACGGAGACCTCACTATAATATAGAGAGATTGCCGCGCCCTGCGGGCTCGCAATGACGTCGGTTTTTTTGGGTTTACTAGTGACGTCGAATCTTTCCTGTACCACGACGGCAACCTATTCCCTGAATGAAGTGTCCCGGCGATCCAGCTTGCGCAGCAATGCCGGCCACGCCAGCTCACCGCCCATGCCCTTCATGACCGCTTCAACCTGGGCCTTTATACCATCAACAATAGCCGGGTTAACCTGAGTGAGTTCTACATTCGCCGACTGCGCCATTATTTGTGTCTGGCATGCAGTTTCGAGCGCGTACATATAAAGAAACGCGTCGGGGATGGTTGCGCCCACAGTCAGCATTCCATGATTACGCAGGATGAGAAAGTTGCTGGTACCGAGGTCTGCAACGAGCCGCGGTTTTTCGTCCTCGTTGAGCGCGATTCCTTCGTAGTCGTGATACGTCACTGATGCATACGGCAACAGCGAAATTTGTGACAGTGGCAACAAGCCATTTGTCTGGGCGGATACGGCTATTCCGGCTTTTGTATGCGTATGTAATACACAGCCAGCGTCGGAACGCGCTGCGTGTACAGCACTGTGGATAGTGAAGCCCGCAGGGTTTATCGGGTACGGCGTATCGAGAACAATATTGCCGTTCAGATCGACTTTAATCAGGCTACTGGCGGTCATCTCTTCAAACAGAAGGCCGTAGGCGTTGATCAGAAAGTGCTCATCCGGCCCGGGCACGCGCGCCGAGATGTGTGTGAAAATCATGTCATCCCAGCCATGCATTGCTATCAGCCGGTAGCAGGCAGCCAGATCAACTCGCACCCGCCATTCTTCTTCCGACACCTGGTTTTTTACAGGCATGGTTTGTTCAGCAGTGCTCATGATTCCGCTCCCGATTTTTTTATTTCTGCGAACTTTTTTACCGTCCGGCAAAAACCTGCTTCGTTAGATTCACTGGTGCTGTGATATTGCCCAACTATGCACTGCCCAAACCAGTTTCCAGCGCGTAAATAATGTCCGCCTGTATGGTTACATTTGAAACGTACTTTTTGATATATATGAACGACTTATTCCAAATTCTTTGCAACTTTTTCGCTTAATCAGGCATCAAAGAATTACAGAACGGCTGATAATCCCCGGCCGTCCTGTGAGTTCAATCTGGTATGAGTGCACCTCTGCCAGCGTAGCACACGAGACAAGTTATTCTCCCAAAGGTATTGTTTCGTAACCTTAAACGGTGGCCTCGG
>QNFK01000042.1 GCA_003645495.1 Gammaproteobacteria bacterium | reverse complement strand
GCCGTTTCGGCGTCCTCACGCTTTTCGCGCCATTCGTCCAGTCCGAGCGCAACCAGAATACTGATTACAATAAGCGCTGACTCAATCAAGACCTGCGGTAACCAGACTGCTGTCGTGTTTGATGGCATTTACATTGCGCCTGTTGAGCGAAAGATGTGAACAGCAATTATACCAAGCGGCACAGCTAAGCATGGCTGAATTGTCAAAAAGGCGGTAACATCAACGGGGTAGGGGTTGCGGCGGTAACAGAATCGATAAAAATGAAGTATCGCACTGCAATAAGAGGGCTCATCCTGATTGCCACCTCACTGGTCGTGGCGGGGCCGAGCTATGCCCAGACCGCAGAAGAAATAACATCATCCATTATTTCCGGAGACCCTGAGTTCAACTTCATGGGTTTCGGTGACCTGAACTATATTTCCCGAGATGGAAATAATGAGGATGGTTTCACCATTGGTCAGGTGGTTGCGCATATGAGCGCAAGCCTCAGCGATTCATTCAGTATTTTCGCGGAATTCACCGGCACTGGCAAGGATTCCCAGTACTCGTTTGAAGTCGAAAGGCTGATCGCGAAATACGAATTCTCCGATATGTTCAAGTTGTCCGGCGGCCGCTATCACACGCCGATCGGCTATTGGAATTCTGCGTATCACCATGGATCGTGGTTGCACACATCGACCAGCCGTCCTGAAATGGTCAAGTTTGGCTCAAAGCTGGTGCCGATTCATTTCGTCGGAATATTGATGGAAGGAACATTGCCGCGAAACAGATTGGGTCTCTCGTACAGCGCTGGCTTCGGCAACGGTCGACATGAGAATGTTGCGCGTTCCGGTGATGCCGGTGACATCAATAGTGATAAGGCCTGGATGGTGCAGGTGCAATCAGCACCAGATCGCTATTACGGACTGAAATTCGGCCTCGGTTTCTACAATGATGAAATTACGCCGGACGACCGACCGGAAATCAAGGAAAGCACCGTTTCGGCGTATGTCGCCTGGACCAAAGAGTCACCGGAAATAATTTTCGAGTATTTGCATTCGGAGCATGAAGAGCTTCTGAACAGTAGTGTTTCCGGTGATGTTGACGCCTGGTATGCGCACTTCGCATATCGGCTCAAAGGTAAAAGGCGGGATTGGAAGCCCTACATTCGATTCGAAAAAACCGAGGTTGATGACACAGACCCGTTGCTGTTCGATCAGGGACTGAATTTTGATGCCAGTATTCTGGGCCTCCGTTGGGACTTCAACCCTTATGCAGCCCTAAAAGCAGAATACAGAAACGAAGAGTTTGATAACAATGGGCGGGAGAACAATTTCCGCCTGCAATTATCCTTTGTGCTGGCAAAGTTATAAAATGCCGATATTGATGAAAATGAATACTCACAATCTGACCATAAGAAACTGGCAAACGACAATTTGTCTCGTCGGCATGTTGCTGGCGGCCGCAAATGTCGTTTCGGCTGAAAGTTCGATTGCGGAAAGTGGTCTTGCAATTGTTGTGCACAAGGACACCGAAGTAGAAAACCTTTCGCTGAGTGAGTTGCGAAATATCTTCCGCGCCAACCAGCAATTCTGGCCGAACCGGTCCAGGATTGTTTTGCTGGTACGTGCGGCTCAGTCGGATGAGAGGGACTTCGTGCTCAACAAAATTTATGAAATGAATGAGGACGAATTCAGGCGATACTGGATTGCGAAAATGTTTCGTGCAGAAGTGCCACGGGGGCCGAAAGTTGTATTTAGTACTGGCATGACCCTGGACCTGGTGGTTGCCATACCTAACTCAATATCGTTCATGCGAGCGGACAATGTTACGGATGACGTAAAAGTAGTGCGCATTGATGGCAAGCTTCCTGGTGAAGATGGTTACCCTTTGAAGTAAGATTTTCTCCTGTAGAATTTTCCCGCGTCCACAAGCCTTATTTCGCGAATTGGCGTCACGCCTTACACGGAGATACCCGATGAAACCTGTTTTCAAACGATGCATGCTTACGGCATTGCTGACTCTTCTTACAGCTCCGGTGATGGCGCAGGAAGCCGACCTCGTGCTGCGCAACGGCGTCATCTGGACTGTCGATGACGGCAACCCACGAGCCGAAGCGATTGCCTCCGCAGGTGACAGAATTTTGTACGTCGGTTCCAACTCCGGCGTCGAACGATTCATCGGCGCTGATACCGAGGTCGTTGACCTCGCCGGGAAATTCGTAACACCAGGCTTCTACGATAATCATGTGCACTTTGAGAGCACTGGTCGGCTGCTTTATGGATTGAACCTGCTGGACGTGTCCGACGAGAAATCGTTTGTTGCTCGCATTCGTGATGTCGATGAGCGTTACGCGCCCGGTACGTGGATCGTTGGCGGCGATTGGTCAGCCTATGAAACCTGGGCTGAAGGTGACGTGGCGGAGGCCGGGCGTGAGGTTAACCCGGATGATCTGTACGGCAACCTGTTCTTGCCAAACAAGGGCATGATCGATGGATTTACCCGGGATCGACCGGTACTGGTAAGAAGATTTGATCGCAAGGTTTACATGGCGAATTCTGCAGCCCTGGAGCAAGCGGGCATCCGCAAGGGTACGGCCGATCCGGAAGGCATTGCGGTTGAGCGGGATGACAATGGCGAGCCAACCGGCGCTCTTTTCAATCCGGTTTCCGGCGCAGTGGAGTCCACTGTGCTCGTGCAGGACAATGTCAGGAGTTTGTTCGCAACGATAATACCCGCACCGACGAGAGCCCAGCGGATTGCAGAAACGCGCGAGGCATGGAAAAAGATGGCAAGTGTTGGTTTAACCAGCTATTGCGATATCACCTCAGATCCAATTTACGTCGATATCTATCGGGAAATGCGCGAAGAAGATTTGATGACTGCGCGAGTTCGCTATCGTCCGCCGCTGGACAAGTGGACTTACATGGCTGGCCTGGGAATTCAAATCGGTTTTGGTGACGAGTGGATTCGATTTGGCGCAGTGAAAGCCTGGATCGACGGCATCATGGGCAACAGTTCAGCACGCTTCTATGAACCCTATACGCACAATCCGGCAAGCCGTGGCATATGGCGCGATATCATGTTTCCTTTCGAGCGAAGCCCTGATAAGCCCGAAGAAATGCAAAGCCGGCTGGAGCGACTGGCCCTTGAGGCTGATGCAGCGAATATCCAGTTAACGGTTCACGCGATTGGCGATGAGGCTAATGGTTACCTGATGGATATGCTTGAGCGCATCATCGCGAAAAATGGCGAGAAGGACCGGCGCTTTCGCCTTGTGCACGCACAGATCATGACAGATCGTGATATCAAGCGCGGTGGTGAGATGAAGATCATCGCCGAGGTTCAGCCCTACCATACCTCTGATGACATGCGCTGGATGGAAGAGCGGATTGGCCGTGAGCGCTCGCGTGGTGCCTATGCTTTCCGCCGTTTGTGGGATTCCGGTGCGACGGTGAGTTTCGGCTCAGACTCACCCGGAACCAATGCTTCCCGGTATTACCTGAACCCCATGTTAGGTCTCTACGCTGCCGTGACACGCAAGACATTGTCCGGTCAGCCCGAGGGCGGTTGGTTCCCGCAGGAAAAGATTACGATCGAACAAGCGATAAAGGCATACACGCTGAACACTGCTTACGCTGGTTTTGAGGAAAACATCAAAGGTTCGCTGCAAGCAGGAAAACTAATGGACTTCGTCGTGCTTTCGGATAATTTGTTAACGATGGACCCGGATGACATCAAGGACGTTACTGTCCTGACGACGGTCGTCGGCGGCAAGGTCGTCTACGAGGCGAATTAGCCCGGTGGTTGAAGCGGAGGGCAGTAGCGTGCGCAAATCAATCGCGATTGCCGGAAATATAGGTGTTGGCAAATCCACACTGGTCGAATTCCTCAGTCGGACTTATGGAATCTCGCCATACTACGAGCCGAGCGAAGACAACCCTTATCTGCCGGACTTCTACGATGATATGAAGCGCTGGTCGTTTCATTCGCAGCTTTATTTTCTCAGCAATAAATTTCGCATCCACCAGGAACTGGACCGGATGCCCGGCCTGGTTGTCCTGGACCGCACGATATTTGAAGATGCCGAAATTTTCGCGACGGCGTTACATGACATGAAGCACATGGATGACCGGGACTGGGAGACGTATACAAATTTCTACAGGTCGATTCTCGATGCGATAAAACCACCTGACCTGATGATTTATTTGCGTTGCTCCATGCGTACGCTAAGAAAAAGAATCAAACTGCGTGGCAGGGCGATGGAGCAGGACGTCCCGTTAGCCTATCTCAAGCGGCTGGAAGGGCTCTACGAGGCATGGATCAGGTCATACGACCTGAGCGAGGTCCTGATACTCGAAACAGACAACCTGGACTACATTCATGATCTGGTGCATCGACTGGACGTGATGGAGCGCATAGAGGCGATGCTGCCGCCGGAGCTGGGAAAGCCGGACTGCAATTAGGGTCCGGATTCGCTACGAGGCAGCCGCATGCGCACATGCGGCCATCGAATCCACCGAAGAAACAGACGTCATTGCGAGCCCGGAGGGCGTGGCAATCTCCCGACGCTGTCGCGCGGCTTCGTTCTGCACTACTAAAACCTGATAGAGGTTGCCGCGTCGCTTCGCTCCTCGCAATGACGTCTGTTTCTTCGGGCTCGCAATGACGTTGGTGCTATTCGGCCGCTTAGTTCAGGCATTGTCTTGCAGCGTTTCACTCAACAACAAATCAAGCAGTTCTTTCGCAGAACCATCCGTCGTGCCAAGCAGAAACCTGGTGGCAATCCTGGCATCTTCAGTACCTTTGTCCTGTGCCAGTTTGGCAATTCCGCTGATACGGATCACCTTGATGGTGAAGCCCTTGATGCCACCGATGAATCGATCAATTCGTTCGTCGCCGGGATCCAGATGGAAATCCTGCTGTGTACCGCCAAAAGCTGTGGTTGATTCATGCAGTAAATTTCTCAGTTGAGCTGTGTGCATAATCGATTCGATTATTCCGTCGCCTTTGACGGAAACGTAAAGCCAGCCTGGTAATTGCCGGCTGGTATAGAGGTCCGGTGACGCGTAGACATCCGGTCCTGTGAACTGAAAGGAAATGGGCGCTCCGGCCTGGATGGCGTTAGCGTGCTCGTTATTGATATCCAGGTGGCCGCATAAATGCATGTCGCCGGAGGGGTCATTCTTCACCAACAGTGGAATGAGCGAAATACATGCGCTACCGATATTGCCGGAGATGAGCGTGGCCAAAGGCCACTGCCGTATTACCTTTTGCAACAGGCCTGGATCATTGATGCGGAATGGTCTTAACGGATAGGCGTCATTCATTGCGGCATCCTACAGGAAGGCGCCACAAGTGAGCCGGCACAATTCATCCGCCCGAAATGTTTAAGGCAGAACCGGCCTGGAGGGACTTACAAAATGGCGTCAGTCAGGATGTCGTGTATGACCTGGGTAGCAATCTCGATCAGGAGGATTTTGCCGGAAACCACTATGCGCTCGTAACCGCTGGCTGGCGGCGGCAGGCGCCCTGCCAAATCAACCGGGAGTGCCTGTTTCGCAATGCCTGGCGGCAGCGCTTTTCCTCGCTGGAGGTTCTTTTCAATGCCTGGAGGCAAGCCCTTCGCGCCCTTTTTGCCATGCGATTTTTTGCTATGACTTTGCTGGAAATACTCACGGATGACAGCCGTCTCGTGTGAGCTGAAGTGTACATCGACACGAAGTTCACCAGCCGCGCTGGGCGTTTGCCAGACGAGCAGGGAGCTTAGTATTACCAGAAATAGACGCAGGTTTCGCATGTGACTGTCCTCGGAACTGACGTCCAGTCACTGTAGCGAATACAGCCTGCTGGCACTGTGAGGGTTGTCACATTCAATGGCTCGTGAAAACAGGCGCTAATTACCGAACATTTCCACATAAGTTGATGGAACCGGCACCCCATCAGCTAATGCGGGCGTATACAAACTCGACAGGATGGTTTCCTTTATTGCATTCTGGCAGGCGTCCGTTGGCACAATGCCACCCGAGTGAATCAGGTTTACGTTGTCTGTTCTGCCATCCTCGCCAAGATAAGCCCGGACCCATAACGAATATCTGGTTGCCTGTGGGCAAACGCCCATCCACGCTTCCTTGCCTACCACGCGCTGACCGGCAATATGGTCGTAGCCGTAGGCTTCGACGTTTTCGGCAAAACCTGGGTTCAGGTACAGGTCGATCGTTCGTTCGTCGCCTTCGGCGATGAACTCGGCGCGAAACTGCAAATATATTTCTCTTTTCTTGCCGTCGATTACAGCGGGGTTTACACGAGCTTTTTTTGCAGCATAGTTGACGGCTTCAGCAAACGGCGCATCCATCTGGTCCTGAGCATAACAGCCGTAATCTTTCATTTTGCCGCCTGTTTCCACGATCGCGAAACAGTCGATCATGGCCGATCCGTCCCCCTTGATTTCCGGAAATACGATGCGGTTACCGAGCGCCTTCTCACTGTTTTCGACGTCGAAGTTTGCCGGTTGCCTGTCCTGGGCGGCTGCAGTGCCGACGGCCAGTAACAGTACGATCGGTATGTACCTGAAAAAGAGAAGACTAATGTGTCTGACCAACATCTAAATTACTCCAACAATCTGTGTAGACGAATCCGGCTGCAGTTGCATCGCGCGTACCCATTAGAAGCGACTGTGTCTTGTCGGTTCCATTTGACCGATGCCTTTAATTAAATTTATCAAAAACAACTAGTTGTACAATAGATAATACGTATTTTATTTGTAATATTCGAAGGACATCAGTCGCCCAGCGCGAGATTTCGTTGCCAGAATTCAAGCATCGATTTATAGACATGCGCCTGAGCGGCATCGTCGCTGATGCCGTGTTTGCGCATCGGATAAATCATCATGTCGTAAGTGATGCCTGCCTCGATCAGTCCGTCAGTGAAACTCCAGGTGTTTTGCGGGTGCACGTTGTCGTCATAAGTACCGTGTACGATCATCAACCTGCCGTGAAGGTCGCCTGCCCGCCCGGCATTGGAGCTCGATTCATAACCGGCTTCGTTATCCTGTGGCCGTTTCATATAACGTTCCGTATAAATCGTATCGTAATAACGCCAGTCAGCTACCGGTGCGACCGCGACACCCGCCGCAAATTCCTTACTGCCAGTCATGGATTGCAGCGTCATCGAGCCACCGCCACTCCAGCCCCAGACGCCCACTTGAGTATCGTCAATGTACGGCTGCGCTTTGAGCCACTCCACACCATCCAGCAAGTCATTGAGTTCCACCGGACCATATAGTTGTCGCACGATAGAGTTCGCATCGGTCTTGCTCTTGCCTGCAGCGCTGCGGTTGTCTACATAGAAAACCACGACACCGTTATCGGCGAGCATCTGGTGAAAATAGCCGCGTCCTCTGCCGGTCCAGGCATTCACGACCGTGGGTGCTGAGGGGCCGCCATACACATAGACGACGGCCGGATATGTCTTTTCTGCGTCGAAGAAGCGGGGTTTAAGCATCATTGCAGGCATTTCGAATCCGTCACGTGCTTTGACGATCAGCAGTTCCCATGGCTGCAAATCGAATCGTTGTGGAATCGATTGTGTAGAAGCGGTGACAGTCGTGACAGACTCTCCCGAAGGCTGGTGCAGCACGAAAGAGGGAGGGCGGTCGAGCGCTGATGATCTGTCGAAGTAATAGTTACCATCCGGTTGAAAGTAAATCGCGTGTGCCCCGGCTGAGTGGGTGATTTTCTCCATCCCGCTACCGTCAAAATGAACCCGGTACAGGTGCCTTTCCGTGGTTGCGCTCGCCAGGCTGGTGAAATATATCCAGCGGTCCCGTTCGTCAATGTAGGCAACTGATCTGTCGAGGCCAGCGATACCACCCGATGGACGAAGTGCCCACTCACCGCTGGTAATCTGGTGTGCCAGTTCACCATTCATGTCAAACATGTACAGATGAGCGTGTCCGTCACGTTCGGACAGCCATACGAAATGCTCGCCGTCATCCAGGAACCACAGATCGTCATGCACGTTTACCCAACCTTCGTTGGTTTCGCGCATTACGTGAGAGGTACGACCTGTTTCGGCATCAGCGAAGAATATATCGAGCTCGGTTTGTGGCCGATTCAACGTTTGCACCGCGAGTTGCTTGCTGTCTGGCAACCATTTGACGCGGGCTACGTATTCATAAGGATACGAGCCAAGATCGACCCAGGTCGTTTCGGCATCATCCAGTTGCACCACGCCTGCACGGACACGCGGGTTTGCCGTACCCGGTTTCGGGTGTCGTTGGCGAATAAGCCGGGGCAGGTAAGGTTCGAAATCGACGTAATGCATTTCACCGACGCCGGATTCGTCCGATTGCAGGTAGGCGATCGACCTGGAATCAGGCGCCCAGAAATATCCCTGGTCGACGCGGCCAAACAACTCCTCCCAGTAGACCCATGACAACGTGCCGTTCAGGAGTGTTTCCGAGCCTCCGCTGGTCAGCCGCTGCTCTTCCTGGTCTTTGATGCTCCAGACATACAGATCGTTATCACGAATGAATGCCAGCCACTTGCCATCAGGCGAAAACCTTGCCGATTTTTCTTTGGCATCGGTCATCGTGACCGTGATGAGTTTCGATGAGCGCAGGTCAAGAACGAAGATGTTGTCGGATTTTTCATAGACAGCCCAGCGCCCCGTTGGGTCAAAAGCGTTGGGCCAGCCAAGCTCTTCTATCGGATCGTCCGGTTGCAACAGCTCGGTAAATTCGGCGATCACTTTCTCTGCATCTGCAATAGCTTTTCGCCGACCATTCGCCGGGTTGAATATTTCCAGCGTTCTTTCATTTTTTGGCGGACGCTTGTCGTAAAGTATTGCTTGCCCGGAATCCAGCCAGGCGTGGAGTGGTACCGAATCGGCCTGCTTGCCTTCTTCACTGAAAATCCACTCGATTGACAATCGCTCATCCTGCGCAAAGCTTGCATCACCGATAACAAGCATAGTTGCAGCGATGCATATGAAAATTCTACTTAGCTTCATTTGCTGGTTCCCGGGGATTGTTATGCCGTGTTAACAAGTCGCCACTGAGCTGTTAACTTGGGCTGGCAGTGTACCTTAGAGAGTGAAAAGCCGCATGAGCGATACACCGCATGATCTCGGGGGAGATACCCATATAGAGACAGAGCGTGCTGATGCAGCGCGGCCTGACGGCGCGGCGATCCGCCGGTTTGCGTTGCCATCCCTTCTCGGCATCCTGACGTTTCTGACACCCGTTCGCGTCGATGGAAACTGGACCATTCTGATGGGCCTTATTTCAGATACGGGCAAGAATTTTGTCGGTGCGGGCATGCCGTGGGTTGTCTACGGTCTTTTATGCATCAGCGCAGTTGGAACTGTGTATGCGAAAACGCTGGGTCGT
>QNFK01000041.1 GCA_003645495.1 Gammaproteobacteria bacterium | reverse complement strand
TACATTGTCACCATCCAGCCGATAGGACAGTTTGCCCATATCAAACAGGACTCTCTCCAGTGCCACGGCGATTGTGCTCTTGCCGCTGCCGGATAATCCAGTGAACCAGACCGTTGCACCCTTCTGACGAAGAATCTCGTGACGATCTTCGCGCGACACTTCTCCATCGTGCCAGGTAACATTTGTTGCGATTTGCTTAGCCATCATTAAGTCCTTTTAGTTTTAGTTTTTCTGGTAATTCAAATTCCCGGCGACATCAATATCGTCGTCGGTACGTTGTATCTTGCGTCGTTCACGAAAACCGTTCAGTAACAGATCCGTACATTTCTGAATGATGTCGAACAAATCGACATCAGGATCGCGGACGATTACATCCCCCCATGCATTACAAATGCCGATAACAGCCTGTGCTGCAAAGTGGCAATCGATGGAGTCGCGCAACGCGCCGCTCTGAACGCCTTCTTCAAAAATCATTTCCAGCAACTGCCGGTAACCACTGCCCAGGCTTTTCAGTGTGATGCGTTTGGCTTCCGGCAAATAAAGACGCTCATCGTTGTAAACTTTGAGCGCTTCATTTTTCTCTCTGTAGCTCGACAAGTGCGATGTAATTGTTGCCATCAACTTTGCTTCGAATGGCTGGTCGCTCGCTGCGATTCCATTCATTCGATCAACGTAATCTGTGATGCCAAACAGGCAAACTTCGCCGAGTGCTTCTTCTTTCGATTTGAAGTAGTAATAAAGACTGCCCTGCTTGATCCCCATCCGCTCGGCAATGTCTTTGGTACTCGAGCCGTGAAACCCTTTTTCAGCAAAGACGGCCGCAGCCGACCGTATGGCCTGCTGGCGTTGATGCTGATATTTATTGTTTTCGGTTTCCGGCACGATGAGTCTAACCGCCTCATTTCGATTTCCGGAAATTCTATAGGTCTATAGAATGCATGGCAAGTAATAATTTTATATGTTATTTATCAATAAGTTAATTGATAACATAATCAATAGTTAGATTGAATTCGCTTGATTCTCAGCTGGGCCGCGGACGATAAGCCAGCCAGCCCACGATGAGCAGGACGAATGAAATGACCGGCCAGTTACCCACCATGGCATACGGTGTAAGCCCCTTGCGCGGCGTTACATCATGACTCATTGAGACATAGAGAAACTGCTCACCCGTCTGTAGCAGGCTGCCATCCGGGCCAATAAATGCACTAACGCCGTTGTTCGTCGCACGCACCACATAACGACCAGCTTCCAGCGCACGCATGCGCGCTATCTCGAGATGTTGATGTGGCGCAATTGATTCACCAAACCATGCATCGTTGCTGACGTTGATGAGTAACGTTGCTTCCGACAATGCATACAGCTGCTCGGCGCCGTACGCGTCCTCGTAACAGATGGCGACTGCCAGTTGATTGCCATCTGCCATGCGCAACAAAGGTTGCTCGTCATCTCCTGCGCTCATATCGCTATACGGCAGGCTCATCAGGCGCATCCATTCACGGACGAATCCAGGCACCGGAAAGAACTCACCAAATGGCACCAGGTGCCGTTTTCGATAGATCTGCCTGGTGCCCCTGTCCTCGCCGTCGATCAAGACAACGCTGTTGTACATTCGCTCTACATCAGCGTCCCACTCAAGAATACCGAACAGCAACGTTTGTCCGCGTACGTTAATGTCGGATTGCAATTGTTCAACGTAATCTTCGACCATGTCTAATCTTGCTGGCAGGGCAACCTCTGGCCAAACAATAAGATCACTATCCGGATTCGCGCGAATCGAATTCCGATACAATTCCAGCGTCGGTCTGAATTGCTCCCGCGTCCACTTCCTGTCCTGCGACACACCACCCTGCACAATGGTCGCACGGACGGATGGGCCAGCCTCCGAGGTCCACTCGATATCGCCAATTAGTACGCCGACGAACCAGGGGATAACGGCAATCGATACAGCAACCAGGCGCATTTTCTGTTGCGTGACAATCGCCACCAGCAATGCGCTCGTGCTCACCATGAGAACCAGTGACACGCCATACACACCTGCGATCGGCGCGAATCCGGCGAGCGAAGAGTCGATCTGCCCATAGCCGAGACTCATCCACGGGAAACCACTCAGGATCCAGCCGCGCAGCCATTCAATCGCCACCCAGGCGGCGGGCGCAGCCAACAATAGCCGCGTGGCGTGCCCTGCAGTCAGCTTGCTTATAAGAAACGCGGTCGCCGCGTAAAACCAACCCATGACGACGACCATCGCCAGCATCAGGAAGACGGCCAATAAAAGCGGAGCCTCGCCAAATACGTGCACTGAGATATATATCCAGTAGGTGCCTGCCAGAAACAGGCCTGCTCCGTACCAAAAGCCGTGCCGGGCGGCCAGCCGCGGTTCCATATAAAGCGTGGAACACAGGAATGGCAGTAGAAGAACTGGCGCCAGGCCGAACCAGCCGACCGGCGCAAATGAGAGCATCAAAAGTGCGCCGCAAAGAAAGAACGTCAACCGGGTCAAGCGCGGCCAGGCGAGCGCCAGTTCTTTCAGGTAAAGGATTTGCGCCACGATTTTCAGTCGTCCGCGACCCGGCTCACCTGCAATTCGTCCACGCGTCGTCGATCTGCTTTGGTGACAAGAAACTCGAAGCCATCGTGTCGCAATTTCTCACCAAGTCGCGGTAAACGACCGAGTTCATGCATGACCAGTCCGCCGACCGTATCGTAGTCCTCTTCTTCAGTGAACTCGCAACCAAAGTATTCGTTGAAATCCTCGATTCTGCTTAACGCCAAAACCGCGAAACAGGGTCGCCCTTCTAAATCGGTATCAGGACGGATTGATTCAACCTCTACATGGTCATGCTCATCATCGATTTCGCCGACAATTTCCTCGAGCACATCCTCAATCGTCAGAAGTCCGGATACGCCGCCATATTCATCCACAACAATCGCCATGTGTTTGTGACTATCGCGAAATTCCTTGAGCAGGGTGTTCAGGCGCTTCGACTCCGGGATCACTGATACCGGACGCAGAAAATCGTCTATGTGCAGCTCATCACTGGTCGTATCACCGAAAAATTTCAGAAGGTCCTTGGCAAGCAGAATGCCCAGTATCTCGTCGCGATCTTCACCGGTGACAGGAAACCGGGAATGCCCGGACTGAATGATGACCTGCAACATTTCATCTATAGTCTGCTCCCGTTCGATCACAATCATTTGCGAGCGAGGAATCATGACTTCGCGGACGCGCATCTCAGCAACTTCCAGTACGCCATTGAGCATCTCCTTTTCTTCGGGATCGAAGACGCTCTCGGCTTGTTGCAACAGATCGTGGATTTCTTCGCGGCTCCAGGGTTCACCTTTGATTGCGCGTATTACACGTTTGAATACGCCGGTGGTTCCTGAGCCGTTGGTACTTGGTGGTTTGTCGTTCATTGTCCTGGTCTGATTAAAAGTGTGAGTGCCACCTGCCAGGTGGGTTACGCGTGCCAATATTGTAGCAGTTCAGTTAAAATTCAACCGTGATTTAGCTCAACTCTGTTCCGTGTAAGGATCAGCAATTCCGCGGGCTGCCAGTATCTTCGTTTCCAGCTTCTCCATTACGTTAGCGTCTACATCTGCTTCGTGGTCATAGCCCAACAGATGCAAAGTGCCGTGGACCAGCAAATGCGCCCAGTGGCTGGCAACTTCTTTGCCTTGCTCTGCCGCTTCCCGCTCAACCACGGGGCCGCAAATAACGATATCGCCCAGTGCCTGGGACAGTTCAGGAGGCAGGCCGGATTCACCGGCACCGACTGCAGGAAATGACAATACATTGGTCGCTTTGTCCTTCTGGCGAAACTGGTTGTTCAATGTGCGTCCTTCCTCCTCGTCGACGACCCTAACAGAGATTTCACGGCTCGATTCGCCTGCCCTGCCGGAACTACCGATAGCTTCTTCAATCCAGGAGTGAATCGATTTTTCGTCCGGTATGCTCTCTACTGAGCTTGCGATCTGCACGTCTACTGTGACCGCCGCGGTCATCGAAAATTCCGCTCAGGCGTCATCGCCGCTGCCGTCCGCCTCGTAAGCCTCAACAATGCGTTGCACGAGTTCATGGCGAACTACATCGCCGGGTGTAAAAAATGTAAATCCCACACCCTTAACATCGGCAAGTATTTTCATTGCGTTTTTCAATCCACACTGTTGCCCCGACGGCAAGTCGATTTGTGTGATGTCACCGGTTACCACGGAGCGGGAACCGAAGCCGATGCGCGTCAGGAACATCTTCATTTGCGCCACACTGGTGTTTTGCGCTTCGTCCAGAATTACGAATGAATCATTGAGCGAACGACCGCGCATGAATGCAAGCGGTGCTACTTCAATGATGTTTTTTTCGATCAGCCGGGCGACTTGCTCGGCGCCGAGCATTTCAAACAGCGCGTCATACATTGGCCGCAAAAAGGGATCGACCTTCTGTGACATATCTCCCGGTAGAAAACCGAGACGTTCACCGGCTTCAACGGCCGGCCGCACCAGTACTATACGCCTGACCTGTTCGTTCTCCAGCGCGTCGATAGCGCTCGCGACCGCCAGGTACGTTTTTCCGGTTCCGGCGGGGCCAATTCCGAATGCGAGATCGTGATCGTGAATACTCTGCAAATATGCGCGCTGGTTTTCGCCACGCGCATGAACCAGTTTTCGGCGTGTCTGGATTGTAAAAATATTGTCGCCATCAGCGTGGGCATTCGATTCAGCCTTCGCGGTTTTACCATTGGGCATTACTGACTCCTGCAAACAAAAATGTACTCGCTCCGCGTCCAATCGCTCGTTCATCGTAATTTTGAAAAGAGACCGCAGCACATCGCGACCGGTTTCTGCAGCACCGGGTTTTCCGGTTACACGAAAACGGTTGCCACGGCTGGCGATTTCAACATTGAGGCGGCGTTCGATCTGGCGGAGATGCTCGTCAAACTGGCCGCAGAGGTTGGCCAGTCGACTGTTGTCGACGGGTTCCAGGACGATGTCCTGAGATACAAGGCTGGCGTTCAAGGGTCGGGTAAAACTCCTTATTTGCTGGTTAGTTAAGCTTACCGCAAGATTACATCGAAATTATGTGATCTGTATAGGGAATACCGTGACGGGTGGGTGCGCTATCGTGTCGTAGGAGCGCCTTTAGCCGCGAATGCTCAAGCCCGATTCGCGGCGTCTTCGCTATCGCGCAAGTCTGTACACCATAATTAGGGGCATTAGTTGAGACAGCCGCTCCTACAGTCCACCTTAATTCCTGGACCTCAGGCCACAGCCCGCGTATCAACCAGCCTCCCACGCAGTGAATTCGGCAGTGCTTCTGTGATCACGACGTCAACCAGCTCTCCAATGCAGGACGGATCCGCATCGAAATTGACCCAGCGCATGTTTTCCGTGCGGCCGGACATCTGCCTGACGTCCTTTTTCGAAGGCTTCTCAACCAGGACTGTCTGTGTCGTTCCAACCATGGCCCGGCTGATCTCCATGGCCTGTTGACTGATACGCGTTTGCAGAATCTGCAAACGTTCTTTTTTCACGGCCATCGGTGTGTCATCCGCAAAACCGGCGGCCGGCGTGCCGGGCCGGGCACTGTAAATAAAACTGAATGACTGGTCGAAGCCAATATCCGCAATTAATTCCATGGTGGCTGCGAAATCGTCATCTGTTTCGCCGGGAAAGCCAACGATGAAATCGGACGAAATAGAAATGCCCGGTCGCGCCTCCCGTAATTTGCGAATTTTCTGTTTATATTCAAGTGCGGTGTGACCGCGCTTCATTTTCGCGAGTACCCGATCGGAGCCATGCTGCACCGGTAAATGCAAATAGCTGGCCAGCTTCGGGACTTCTGCATAGGCCTGGATCAGGCTGTCGGTGAACTCAAGTGGGTGCGAAGTCGTAAATCGAATTCTGTCCACGTGATCGATTGCCGAAACGTAGTAAATCAGTGTCGCGAGGTCCGCGATCTGTCCGTCGTGCATTGGCCCCTGATACGCATTGACGTTTTGCCCGAGCAAGTTGATCTCGCGCACACCCTGAGCAGCCAGGCTCACAGCTTCACCAATGACATCGTCCAGTGGTCGGCTGATTTCTTCACCGCGCGTGTATGGCACGACACAAAACGAGCAATACTTGCTACAACCCTCCATCACCGACAGGAATGCAGTCGGGCCTTCGGCTCGCGGTTCGGGGAGGCGATCAAATTTCTCAATTTCCGGGAAAGAAACGTCGACAACCGTGCGGCCGTGCTCGCGCACCTCGGCCAACATTTCCGGCAGCCTGTGCAGCGTCTGCGGGCCAAAGACAAGGTCGACGAATGGTGCCCTGGTGCTGATCCCCTCACCTTCCTGGCTCGCAACGCAACCACCGACACCGATCAGGAGATCGGGCCGCTTTTCCTTGAGGGCGCGCCAGCGACCGAGTTCCGAGAATACTTTCTCCTGGGCCTTTTCACGGATCGAGCAGGTATTGACCAACAGGAGGTCGGCCTCCTCCGCCACCGCAGTTCGTTCGAATCCATGCGACTCACGCAGGACGTCCGCCATCTTGTCCGAGTCATACTCGTTCATCTGGCAGCCCATTGTCTTGATGTACAGCTTCTTGGACATATCGCGTTAATCGGCCACGAAGGGACTGCGCGCTATCGCATCAGGCCTTGTTCGTTGCAGCGAGATTCCTAAAATGGAATATCGTCGTCGAAATCGTCACCGCCCGCCGGGCCGGACGAGCCCTGTGGCGGTGGGCTTGAAGGCGGCGGACCACCCATAGCTGGCGCACCGCCACCACCACGGCCACCGAGCATCTGCATTTCGTCAGCGACAATCTCGGTGGAGTAACGGTCGTTGCCCTGCTTGTCAGTCCATTTGCGAGTACGCAATTTGCCTTCGATATAGACCTGAGACCCTTTGCGCAGGTATTCCGCAGCGATTTCCGCCAGGCGACCGAACATGGCCACTTTGTGCCACTCGGTACGGTCTTTTTGCTCGCCGGTCTGCTTGTCTTTCCACGACTCATTGGTGGCCACGGTCAGATTTGTGACGGCCGAGCCACTCGGCATGTATTTTGTATCCGGATCACCGCCCAGATTGCCGACAATGATTACTTTGTTTACTCCGCGGGCCATAGTGGTCCCCTGTATTCTGATTAATTGATCGCGCTGGCAGCGCGGGGGCATGCAAATCGCATCCTGATTATTGGGCCGCTGTATCGCGAGGCCACATTGGCTTTGGTCGCCTTATGCAGGCCTGCTGCCGCTCAGGTGAAAAATGCAGGTTTTGTATTGTAGGGCCTGACACGCCAATTGCCAGCCCGATTTCCAGCGATTTCACCCGGATACAGCGCCATCTGGCCGTTTATTCGGCGCCACGGACCAATTGGTGAAACGTAAGCCAGATTCCACACAGCAGCGCGCAAGCCACAAACACAGTCGCTGGATTGCCGCCCGACAGGAAGTATCCACCGAGCAGGCCGCCAACAAATGCGCCAAGGAATTGCGAGCTGGAGAACACACCCAGCGAGGCGCCGCGCAAATCTCCCGTTGCCTGAATGGATAAGCGTGCCGGCAGACCGGCTTCCAGGAAATTGAAGCCGGCGAAAAACACGGCCAGCGCGACAAAAACCGCAGCAGTCGTGTGGCCAGCGAATGCGAGCAACAGCTGGCCGACCAGCAATAACGTTATCGCCAGCCCCAGGGTCGTCGCTTTGCCCTGGCGTTCATCCTTGATGATCAAAGGCACGGTACCCAGCAGTGAAGCAAGCACCGCGCCAATATAGATTTTCCAGTGGGCGGTGAGAGCCAGGTCCAGCTGATTGCGCAGCACGAATGGCAACGCTACGAAACTGGCCGTCAGCAGCACATGCAGCAGAAAAATATACAAATCGAGGCGTAACAGGTCGGGTTTGAAAGCAGACCGAATGCTCCGGTCCGGTGCGCGTTCTGGTCTTTTTATGCCACGCGGCAACAGGGTCAGCAACAATCCCGCCAGCACAGCGAGCGCGGCCGCAATCCAGAAAAGAGATCTAACGCCACTCTGCGCAGCAATCATTGGACCGACTATGAGCGCAATCAGAAATGACATGCCGATACCGATACCGAATATCGCCATGCTGCGAGTGCGCATTTCCTCGCGCGTTGCATCAGCGAGCAGCGCAGTAAGCGTTGCGGAGATCGCGCCGGCGCCTTGCAGCAGCCGGCCGGCTATTACGCCGTAAATAGTGTCACTTTGCGCAGCAAGGATACTGCCGGCGGCAAACAGCGCCAGGCCGAAGACAATCACCGGAATGCGACCGATTCGATCGGACAATGCGCCAAACGGGATTTGCAGCAAAGCCTGTGTCAGTCCGTAGCCACCCACTGCCAGGCCAATAAGTGCAGGCGTTGCATCCTGCAAGTCGGCTGCGTAGATCGCCAGGACCGGCAACAATGCGAACAGCCCGAACATGCGAAATATCGCAATCAACGCCACCACACCAACAGTGCGTCGTTCGACCGGTAACATCGGCCCCAGAATCTGACTTAATTTTTTACTCATTTTTTTGTTTTAGGGGCCTGTGCCGTGTCCCGGGCCAGAATACGGGCCAAGGTAATATTGCGTCGCCGACACGCGGCGGCGTATATTAACAGGTTGTTTGGCGTACTCAGCATCTGGCCTATGAAAACCATCGAAATTCGCGGCGCGCGAACCCACAATCTGAAGAATCTGTCCCTTAGCCTGCCGCGGGACAAGCTCATCGTATTCACCGGCCTCTCGGGCTCGGGCAAGTCATCGCTTGCATTTGACACGATTTATGCTGAGGGCCAAAGGCGCTACGTCGAATCGCTTTCGGCTTACGCCAGGCAATTTCTGTCGATGATGGAAAAGCCAGACGTGGATCATATCGAAGGCCTGTCACCGGCGATTTCAATTGAGCAGAAGTCTACATCGCACAATCCACGATCGACGGTTGGCACTGTCACCGAGATTTATGATTACCTGCGCCTGCTGTTCGCGCGCGCCGGCATTCCTCGCTGTCCGGATCACGGCGTTACGCTGGAAGCACAAACTGTAAGCCAGATGGTTGACCAGGTCCTTGCGCTGCCCGAGGGCACTCGGCTGATGCTGCTTGCGCCGATTGTCACCGATCGCAAGGGTGAGCATGTGCAGCTGATGCAGGATTTGCAGGCGCAGGGATGCCTCCGCGCGCGCATTAACGGCGAAGTCTGTGAACTGGATGACCCACCCAGCCTCGACTTGCGCCGCAAACACAACATCGACGCCGTCGTAGATCGCTTCAAGATCAAACCTGACATGAAGCAACGGCTCGCGGAGTCTTTTGAAACGGCACTCCGACTGGCGGATGGCGTTGCCCGCATCGCCTTTATGGATGACCAGGATCAGGAGGAGCTGCTGTTCTCCGATCGCTTCGCCTGCAATATCTGTGGTTACAGTCTTGCGGAGCTGGAGCCGCGGCTGTTCTCTTTCAACAATCCAAGCGGCGCCTGCCCGGATTGTGACGGCCTTGGAGTCAAACAGTTCTTCGATCCTGAGCGGGTCATCGTCAACTCGGAGCTATCGCTCGCCGGTGGCGCTATCCGTGGCT
>QNFK01000040.1 GCA_003645495.1 Gammaproteobacteria bacterium | reverse complement strand
CGCATATGAGTCGTTCAATACCGCTGGAAAAAGCCATGGACGATGCGTTAATCGTGTACGCACAAAACGGCGAGCCGTTGCGACCTGAACAGGGTTATCCGATCCGTCTAATGAATCCGGGCTGGGAGGGTAATACTTCAGTCAAGTGGTTGCGCCGGCTGGAAGTCGGTGACAAGCCCTGGTACCACCGGGAGGAGACCTCCAAGTACACCGATCTTCTTGCCGATGGCCGGGCGCGGAAATTTGCCTACATACAGGAATGCAACTCGGTGGTGACGTTCCCGTGCCCGGAAAAGCCGGTACGTGAGAAAGGTCGTTACGAAGTGCAGGGTCTGGCCTGGTCAGGCAAAGGAAAAATCAAACGTGTTGATGTTTCATTCGACGGCGGCGTCAACTGGCGGCCGGCGAAACTGAAGGGTCTCGTGTTGCCCAAGGCATTGACCCGCTTTGGTCTGGAGTGGGATTGGGACGGCGGCCCCGCGATGATCCAGAGCAGGGCGGTGGACGAAACCGGCTATGTACAGCCTACCTATACCCAGTTACGTGAAGCACGCGGCACGAGTTCGATTTATCACAAGAACGCAATACACACCTGGCGTTTGCATGAAGACGGGAAGGTTACCAATGTTCAGATTAGTTAGCCCGAACATTGCACGAGTGCCGGCGCTCATAAACGGAAATGGGCGATGATTCGAATGGATGCGGTATTTTCGACGAAAGTGAAAGGGTTGCAGTTTGCGCCTGCCAGGCTGTCGCCTCCTGTGCCGGCACATCGCGCCCGATCCTGCTCAATACGTAGTCCCCGCTACGTCTCTCACACGATCGAACGCGCTGCACTCGGCACAGAAACCGACAGTCCCGCCCACTCATACAATGTTCGGGCTCTAGCAACGCTGATCCTGGCGGCAATCCTTCTGGCAGCATGTGCGTCGACGGCTGCTGGCGATGCAGTCGCGACCGGGGAAATAGTCGTCACGGAATACAACGCGCCTGCCGTGCAACCGACAGGGCATTACGGCTACGGTCAGGATGCAAGTGCTGTGGAAATTGCTGGTTGGGATATTGATATTCGACCCGACGGTATGGGATTGCCGCCAGGCAGCGCCACACCTGAAGATGGCGAAATGATGTATGAAGATAAATGCGCGCTTTGCCATGGTTCTTTTGGCGAGGGCGTCGGCCGGTATCCGGTTCTGGCGGGCGGTGAAGGAACGTTGACCGAGCCGCGACCGGAAAAAACGGTGGGCAGCTTCTGGCCATATGCCAGTACGCTTTGGGACTACATTCACAGAGCAATGCCATTCGCCGAGCCAGAGTCCCTTAGTGACGAAGAGGTGTATGCGATAACGGCATACGTGTTGTACCTGAACGACCTGGTGGACTACGATTTCGAGTTGAATCAGGACACCCTGGCGGCGATCGAAATGCCGAATAAAGACGGGTTTTTCTTTGACGACCGGCCGGACACGGCCAACGAACTTTGCATGAGTAATTGCAAGGATCCTGCAACCATTACAATCACCTCCGAGCCGACGTTAACGGATGAGCCGGAGCCGGAGGCCGCGAGTACAGCTGCGGTAGAGATGTCTCCCGGAGAAGCTACATATCAACAGGCCTGCGCGATGTGTCATGCTGCGGGCGTGGCCGATGCGCCAATCCTGGGTGAACAGGCCGCATGGGCGGAGCGCATCGCACTGGGACGCGACGCGCTGATCAGCAGCTCTATTAACGGCAAAGGCTTCATGCCGCCGAAAGGTGGGCAGACGCAACTTAGCGATGACGATGTTACTGCAGCCGTCGATTTCATGATCGAACGTGCAGCCAACTAGGGGACTACGCAATGCGAAAAATTCTAACGCTCTCGCTACTGGTTTTTTTCACCAGTGTGCAGCCCGGCCTAGCGGATGATGCGCCGACAGCAGAGGCGCTCGAGCGTGGCAAAGCAATTGCATTTACGCGTGCCAAGGGAAACTGCCTCGCATGTCACTTGATACAAGGTGGTGAGCTCGCAGGCAACTACGGGCCACCATTGTTATTGATGAAAACACGCTTTCCTGACCGTGCCGATCTTCGTGCACAGATATGGGATGCATCTGTAAGAGAACCGACAACCCGCATGCCGCCGTACGGACGACATCGCATACTTACTGAAGATGAGATCGACCTGCTTGTCGATTTTATTCACTCACTTTAGACGGAGTTTGAAGAAATGAATGCACACCGAAGACTGGTGCTGAAAGGCATGTTTGCTCTCGCAGCAATCGCGGCGTGGCCACGCCTGCTACTGGCGGCACGGCCGGATTCAGTATTTCAGGAAACCGATGCCGATAAAGTTATCGCTGACCTGTTTGGCCAGGCGCCGACCGATAGTGATCAAGTGATGATGAAGATACCTGACATTGCTGAAAACGGTGCGGTTGTTCCGGTAACGATTAAGACCGATCTCGAGAACGTCGAGTCGATTAGTATTGTCGTTGTCAATAATCCGACTCCGCTGGCGGCGTCTTTCATCATGTCGCCCAGGTCAGTGCCGACTGTCTCAGTCAGAATCAAAATGGGTGAGAGCTCACAAGTAGTGGCATTGGTCAAGGCGGGCGGCGCTGTCTACAGCACCACGAAAGAAGTGAAAGTAACCATCGGCGGTTGTGGCGGCTAACAAAGTTTCTCGAGGATAAGAAAATGGGTAAACCAATCAAAATCAGGGCGAAAGTCAAAGGTGATATCGCCGAAGTGAAAGCATTGATGCCGCACGACATGGAGTCCGGACTGCGGCGCGATCCGGACACCGATGAACTGGTGCCAGCGCACTACATCACCGATGTTGTTGCCGAGCACAAAGGCGAGGTCGTGATGACCGCTTATTGGGGAACGGCTGTATCCAAGAACCCGTATGTTTCATTTTCGTTTACGGGCGCGGCAGCTGGCGACACGATCAAGATGCACTGGAATGACAACAAAGGCGACTCGAGTACTACTGAGGCGGTTTTAAAGTAATTGTCCGGACGCACTGAAAGAACGATGGGGTATAGAGTGATAAAAAAAATCCTGCCGCTGAGTATATTCATCGGCCTGACCTTCGCTGCAAGCGCAATGGCTGGTCCGGAGGAAGATCGCCTCGCGATAGTCAAGTACTACGCTGAGCGATTTCCGGATGTGCCATTGCAGGAGTTCGCTAACGGACTTTATGCGTTCGATGAAGATGCGCGCGAGCAATGGATAGAGATGGAAGATTTTCCGCCCTACGAAATTGCTATCGAAGACGGGCAGGCTTTATTCGAGGCGCCGTTTGCGAATGGCAAATCTTACGCGGATTGTTTTGCCAACGGCGGCATCGGGGTGCGACAGGACTACCCTTACTTCGATACAGATGCCGGTGAGGTGATGACGCTTGAATTGATGATCAATCGTTGTCGCGAGTCCAACGGCGAAGAGCTGTTGCCATATCAAATCGGTGATCTTGCAGCGATCTCGGCCTATATGGCCTATACGTCTCGTGGCAATACGATTAACGTAAAAGTCCCCCAGGATAACCCGGCAGCAGTCGCTGCGTATGAAACAGGAAAGCAGTATTACTATACGCGGCGTGGGCAACTGAATTTTGCATGCATCAGCTGCCATTTGCAGTCAGCGGGCCTCAAGCTCAGGGCGGATCGGCTTAGCTCTTCTCTGGGTCATGCCACACACTGGCCTGTTTATCGCTCCAAGTGGGGCGAGATTGGCACACTGCAAAAACGTTTTGCAGAATGTAATGTCCAGGTGTTTTCGAAGCCGCTGGAAGCGCAGAGCATCGAATACCGTAACCTGGAATATTTTCTTACGTACATGAGCAATGGGTTCGAATTGAACGGGCCGGCGACGCGTCGCTAACCGGTCGACTTAGCACCATGCGAGAAATGACTATGAAAAATAATTTTGTCCTCTTGATCGTCAGCGCATTCCTGTTTGCAGGGTGCGGGCAGGCAACGGATACTGGTGATGAGTCGCAGGATATGGCGACTACATCGTTTGCGGATGTTTATGCGGCCGCAGAGAAAGCGCTGGCGGAAGCGAATGCCAGGCGAAATGTCTGGAGCAAGACCGAGGAAATGTTAAGCGATGCAAAGACTGCATTTGACAATGGCGACGATGACGCAGCGATCGACCTGGCAACGGAAGCAAAATTGCAGGCTGAACTGGCGGTGACACAGGCAGATTTTGAAGAGGACGCGTGGCGTTCGCGCGTGCTAGCCGAGTAGCGAAAACATTCTAGCCCGGACTATTCATGAATCACCGTGATGATTGCGTAGAGACTTGTTTGCGCCCCAAGGGCACTTCCTTCGGGGCGCACACGGGATTTTCCGATCGAGCGGAATACCCATTGTATTCGCGAATGAGGAATATTCCGTGTGCGGACAAGGATCAAGCAAGGGCGCGAGTGACTTCATGAATAGTCCGGGCTACGCATCGGAAAAATTGTTTTCTCAATTCTAAAGGACGACCATGGACAGGCGTGACTTCATCTGGCTAATGAGTTGTGCCGCATCCGCCGGGTTGCTCCCGGGCTGCACACGCGGTCTTATGCGCGAAGACGTTTACGAAGCACCATCTTTTGGTAACGCGCGCCTGCTGCACTTCACAGATTGTCACGCGCAGTTGATGCCGGTCTATTTTCGCGAACCAAACGTAAATATTGGCGTCGCCGGCGCGCGCGGGCGTCCGCCACATCTCGTAGGACAGCACCTGCTTGACCACATCGGCGCATCTGTGGGAAGCAGCGACGCTTATGCATTCACCTACCTCGATTTTGTCGCAGCGGCGGAGCAGTTTGGCAAGGTCGGTGGATTCGCCTACCTGAAAACACTAATTGACAGCCAACGTGCACAAGTCGGTGACGGCAATTCGTTGCTGCTGGATGGCGGCGATACCTGGCAAGGCTCGGCAACGGCACTCTGGACGCGTGGCCAGGATATGGTGGAGGCCTGCAATATGCTGGGTGTCGACATCATGACCGGTCACTGGGAGTTCACCTACCGTGACGAAGAAGTTTTGCAGAATATTCAACGATTTAACGGCGAATTTCTCGCGCAAAATGTGCGTGTTACCGAGGATGCATTATTCGATGGTGCTTCCGCCTACGACGAAGATAGCGGTCACGCATTTAAGCCTTACACCATTCGCGAAGTCGGTGAGCGACGCATTGCAGTAATCGGACAGGCTTTTCCGTACACGCCGATCGCCAATCCAAGCCGCTTTATCCCGGACTGGACCTTCGGCATTCGTGACGATGACATGCAGGAACTTGTCGACAGCATCCGGGAAGATGAAAAGCCGGATGCCGTAATCGTCCTGTCGCACAACGGGATGGATGTAGATGTAAAAATGGCGAGTCGGGTGAGTGGAGTAGATGCCATTCTCGGCGGGCATACGCATGACGGTGTTCCGCAACCATTGGTCATCGAAAATGCGCGTGGCAAAACGCTGGTTACCAACGCAGGGTCAAACGGCAAATACCTGGCAGTACTCGACCTCGATATCGGTGTTGGCAAGGTTAATGATTACCGCTACCGTTTGTTACCCGTGTTTTCGAATTTGCTGACAGCGGATGCGGAAATGCAGGCATATATCGACGGTGTCCGGCGTCCGCACCTGGCTAAACTGGAAGAACCGCTGGCAGTCGCGGATTCGCTGCTATATCGGCGTGGCAATTTCAACGGCACCTTCGATCAGGTCATCTGCGATGCGATGATAGAGGTCGGAGATGCAGAAATATCCCTGTCTCCTGGTTTCCGTTGGGGCACATCCGTTCTGCCGGGCGACACGATTACCATGGAGCGTCTGATGGATCAGACGGCAATGACTTATCCCGAAACTTACGTGCGCGAGATGTCTGGCGCAGAAATCAAGATTATTCTTGAGAGTGTCGCCGACAACCTGTTCCATACAGATCCGTACTACCAGCAAGGCGGCGACATGGTGCGCCTCGGCGGACTTAATTACAGTTGCGATCCGATGGCCTCAATGGACTCCCGAATTACCGACCTGACGCTCGATGACGGACGGTCGCTGGATGCAACGAAGAATTACAAAGTCGCCGGATGGGCAACGGTGGGCGCCGAATCTCCTGGCCCACCCATTTGGGATGTTGTTGCTGAATATCTGCGCGAGAAAAAAACCATCACCGTCGATAAAGTGAATACACCAGTACTGAAAAACGTTGCTAATAACGCCGGTCTCGCCGATTATTCCGGTCTACTGGAGTAAATAATATGAAAAACCGCTCAGGACTGACCGCCTGGCTGGCGGCCATGCTCATAATCGTTCCTGTGGCCCTTGTTTGGGCACAAGCATCCTCCGAAGAAAAACCGTTCGCTGAAGCTCACGTCATATTGCAGTTGAGTGATCAGGAGCGTGAGGCGGTCGTTCTCGATACCGCTAATAACCTTATCAAACATTATGGCGGACCGGATTTTATCGATATCGAAATTATTGCCTTTGGGCCGGGCGTGCGGCTCCTGTTTGCAGATAGTGAACACGAAACACGTATTAACAGCCTGATTGAGAACGGCGTACGGTTTTATATTTGCACAAACACGCTGGACACGATGGAACGCAAGACCGGCGTTCGTCCTGAAGTGAGTCCGCATGCGATACCGGTACAAACGGGTGTTGCGCATATTCTTGAGAGGGTTTCTGAGGGATATACGCTGGTAAGGCCGTAATTCGAGCTGATTTTGTTCCCCGGGGGCATCCCTTGGCGTTGAGCATTCGCGGCATCTTCGCTCCCGTATTTTCCTAAGCCCTGGAACAAAAGTACATCCATTGAGACAGCCGCTCCTACAGATTACCGCAGACTGTGGGAGTTACTCTAAGCTGTAGGAGCGGCTTTAGCCGCGAATGCTTGCGGCGCTACGTCTGTTTGTAGCTCGTACAATATCCAAGCTTGTAATATCATCTCCGGAGGTATCTAACCGGGGGTGCGTTCCAAGTGGTAAAGTCAACAAAGGCAGCATGGCCATTCGTGCCATTGGGCAGCAAAGTCTTTGATTCACTTGAGATAGTCAGTGCGAAAGGCGCTTATCTTTATCCCCGCAACGGACCAAAAATCCTCGATGCATCCGCAGGCGCCGCCGTTGGCAATATCGGTTGGGGCAGGCAGGAAGTCGCTGATGCGGCAGCCGCGTCGCTCGCGGAGCTTACCTACACACTGCCACCGATTATTACCCGGGACAGAATTGCACTGGCGGATCGTTTAGTTCGCGACTGGCTTCCCGGAGATATGCCAGGCATAAGTTTTTTCGGTAGCGGCTCGGAAGCTAACGAGGCGGCAATGCGTATCGCACGCCAGTATCACCTGGCCAGTGGTCGTGAATCACGCTGGAAGATCATCGGGCGGGACGTTTCCTACAACGGAACCTCCCTGGCAACCCTGGCGGTTGGTGGTCACGATTCGCGGCGTAAGGGATTCGAGCCTATGGCGCAGAAAATGCCGCACGCGAATGCGTGTTATTGCCTGCGGTGTCCGTTGAACAAGACCTATCCATCTTGTGAGGTCGCGTGTGCTACCAGCCTTGAAGCACTGATCGAAGCGGAGGGTGCAGATACGATTGCCGGCTTTCTTGCAGAGCCTATCGTCGGTACCAGTGGCGGCGCGTTGGTGCCGCCGGATGAGTACTGGCCGACGATCGCTGCTATCTGCAAACGTCACGATATAGTTCTTATTACGGATGAGGTGCTGACCGGTTTTGGACGAACCGGCGCACGCATGGCGATCGATCACTGGAATATTGAGCCGGACATCATTGTGCTGGGTAAAGGGATGAGCGGTGGTTATGCGGCGATGTCCGCAATAGCGACCAAAAAGCATATCCCGGAGGCAATGTCGGCCGCTGGCATAGCGCCGATGTTTCATACTTATAGTGGTCATCCCACACAGTGTGCAGCAGCAAATAAAGTACTGGAGATCATGGATCGCGAAAACCTGGTCGAGCGGGTTCAGGAACTTGGTCCTGTGCTGGGCGAAAAGCTCGAGGTACTGCAGGACCATCCGAATGTCGTCGACGTTCGGGGCAGGGGGTTTCTGCATGCACTGGAAATCGTTAAAGATAAAGACAGTCTTGAAATGTTTCCGGTCGAAGATGCGATCACCTTCAAAATGATGGAAGCTACTGCCGCTCGCGGTGTTTTCACCTATTTCGGTGGCACCGGAACCGTTCGTGACATCATCTGTATAGCGCCACCATTTATCATTGGCGAAGACGAAATGGATATGATTGTGGCCGCTCTCGATGGCGCCCTTACCGAGGTGTGTTCGCTTGTCGGGTAAGTTAGAAAGAACTGCAGACGCCTGCCGGTATTTGTTGTGAAGGGTGGCGAGCTGACGCGAACAGTCAGTTTGCCATCGGCAGTGTTCTTTATCATTGGTTACGTCGTTGGCGCGACGATCTTTATTCTGCCGGGAAGCCTGGCGGCGGACGCAGGGCCTGCTGTATTTGTTGCCTATGCACTGGCGGGAGTTCCGGCAATTTTCGCAGGTTTTGTGATGGCGCAAATCGGTTCTGCGCTACCGGTCAGTGGCGCGAACTATGTCCTCATTCGTGAAGTGTTATCGCCGTATCTCGGATTTCTGTACCAGTGGATCATGGTATCGATGGCCGCGGTTGCGATTCCGCTAATAGCGTTCGGCTTCGCTGATTATCTCGGCTACTTCTTACCCGGTATGGACGACAGAGTTGTCGCTGCAACGCTCACGATTTTATTTGTCATCCTCAATGGGTTCGGCATGACTGTGGTCGCCACTGTGCAGAATCTGATGGTAATCGTTTTCCTTATTGCGCTGGTGGTTTTCGGCATAGGTGGAGTGAGTGCAGGGGATGCAAGTCTGTTACAACCACTTTTCCCACGTGGCTACCCGGCACTGACGATCGCGGCAATTACGGCCAGTTTTTCCTACGCGGGGGTGTACGTCATTGCTGAAATCGCTGGTGAAGTGAAGCGGCCAGGTAGAAATATACCGCTAGCCATACTGATTGGGTTCGGGATCATTATTCTGCTCTACGCATTGGTGCCACTCGCTCTGAGCATGTTGATACCGTGGCAGGAGCTGGCTGAGACGCCGATGGCAGTGGTCACCGCTGCGCAAATATTCTTGCCGACGCCAGTGGTTACGTTTGTCGCGATTGCTGCACTGTTTGCGGCGGCGACCTCCGTTAATGGAATAATCATGGGGTTGAGCCGTGATTTTCTGCAGGGCGCGACCGGCGGATTTTTTCCGCAGGTCTTTACGCGGGTAAATGCGAGGTCACATGCACCCGTGCATGCGGTGATCCTCGTTGGCATGCTGGCGCTTGGCGGCATACTTATCGGCGGTGCAACAGTGAGTTATGTGCAGGTCGCACTGATCGGAATGATGATCATTCAAATCATGACCGGCATTGCACTGCTTAAATTGCCGGGCCACCTGCCCGAGGCGTATGCCCAGGCGAAATTCAAGCTCGGCGGGGCGGGACTGAAAGTCGTCTGTTACTCCTATATAGCTTTCTCGGCAACCATGCTGATATTGCTTGTAACTGAGAAATTGCAGTTGATGATAATCGGGGCCGGCTTCCTG
>QNFK01000039.1 GCA_003645495.1 Gammaproteobacteria bacterium | reverse complement strand
TCTCTTGCCCGGTGGACTTGTCCAGCCTGGTCTCGATATTGATAACAATGGCGTCAACGATTGCAGTCAATCATACCAGGGGTACTTCAGCACATTCACTCATTCGCCGCCAGCCGTAGGCTTCATCGGCGGTTGCTATATCATTGAGGACGATGGCAGCGTGCGGCCGTTACGTGATGGCCTGATTGCCGGAGATATTAATCAGTTTGGTGCTGACGGTGTGGCTGACGGTTCCAACGAAGACATGCTCCTGCCGGACGATCAGAAATATTCAATCAATATCACCGCGAATTATGATTTGACTAATTCCACGAACTTATTTTTCGAAGGAAAGTATGTTCGACAGGAAACAACAAACACGGCCCCGCTGAACACCTTCTGGGACCTGCTGACTATTTCGCCGGACAATCCGTACATTGCGCAGCTTCCACCGGATCTCGCTGCACTGGGTGCGGTAGACGGCTTATTCATCACGCGTGATCCAAACGATCTCGGGCCAAACAATGATGAAAGTTTGCGTGAAACCAGCAGGTTCGTCATAGGCTTGCAGGGCGACTTCGACAATGGCTGGGGTTGGGAGGCAAGCGTTAATTACGGGAAGTATGAGCAGCAATGGCTGGACCGCAATCGGTTAATCGTTGACCGCTGGTTCGCCGCGATCGATGCAGTCGACGACGGTGATGGTAATGTTATATGCCGGTCGGACGTAGATCCGACGCCACCGCCAACAACGCCATTCGATATTCCAGGATTTTCGCCGAGCTTCTGGACCTTCAATCCGGGTGATGGGCAATGCCAGCCGGCTAATATCCTTGGCGGCACCAGTGCAATCAGCCAGGAAGCGATCGATTTCGTCACAGATACGATTGTGAATGATTTTGAATCCGAGCAATTCGTCTTATCAGCCGCAGTGACCGGAGAGGCTTTCGATTTACCGGCGGGCGCGATCGGCTTTGCCTTCGGCGTGGAGTATCGCGATGAAAGCAGCAAGTCGACTTTCGATCCGCTGGTACGTGGGGTTATGCCTGTAACAACGGCGTGGGGTAACGCGGGTGATCTGTTGGCTGATGTAGCCCCGGGTTTTGAGGAAGATACGGACGGCGATGGCGTCATTGATCTCGAATTCAATCAGCGCTCTCTCGTGTTCGATCCGGGATCGACGGTCCAGAACATTACCGGCAGCTACGATGTCGCTGAAGTCTTCGGCGAAGTGTCTGTACCCATACTTGCCGACATGGCTTTCGCCAGGGATTTGACCCTCGACGGCGCTATTCGATTCTCGGATTATTCGACCATCGGGTCGACTGTGACCTGGAATGCTGGTGGTTCCTGGACTCCGGTCAGCGACAGTTTTCGAATTAGATCCTCTTTTTCAGTCGCTGTACGCGCACCAAATATAGACGAGCTGTTTTCGCCGACACAAGGAGCCTTTTTTAGACCGGTAGATCCCTGCGACGTGGCAGAAATAAACGCACTTATCGATTCTGGTGATCCACGCGGCCCGGTCCGCCAGGCAAATTGTCTCGCAGATGGTATTCCGCCGACTTACACGGATCCGTTGACTGCGCGTTTCGTCGGCGAAACCAGCGGCAACCCGGCTCTCACGGAAGAGGAAGCAGAAACATTCTCGGTCGGCTTCATATTCCAGCCGCAATTTCTTGAAGGGCTGAGTGTGTCAGTAGACTACTGGGACATAACGATTGATGATGCGATCGACGCACCCAGCGGCCAGAGTATTGTCGATGGCTGTTACGATTCGGCGGTATTCCCCGGCAATCAGTTCTGCGATCTTGTGGGACGAAATACCGATCCCGCTTCACCGCAATTCAATGGCCTGAATTTCATCAGGCAGCAACAGGTGAATATCGGCAAGCTGGAAGCTTCAGGCATCGACTTCGACATACGCTATATATTCGAGATCCAGTCAGCTTCGGTCACGCTTGGGCTCGCAGGCACGAAGATGGACAAGCTCGACCGCTTCTTCGATGTCACCGATCCGACTGCCGTGGATCCGGAGCTTGGTGAGTTACAGCGTCCCGAATTGGCAGGCAATTTCAATGCCGGAGTTCAGTTTGATCGCTTCACCATACGCTATGCGATGCAGTACATGGACGAAATGGGTTTAAGGGACGTCGAAATCGAAACTGCTCCTGCCCTGTATGGCCCGGCCGGTATTGCGGATGAAACTTACATCCACGATATTTCAGCCCGTATTAATATAACTGATCGCTACAGGATCTTTGGCGGCGTGAATAACTTTACGGACGAGACACCGTTCCTGACGGAATTCGCCTTCCCGGTGAGCCCGATTGGTACGTTCTTCTTCCTGGGTCTGGATGCAAATTTCTAGTAAAAAAGGGGGCCCCCGGCTCTGCCGGGGAGAAGGCGAGCGTATAGAGTGAATGTTAATCGCCCGCTGGGCAGGCTCCTAAAGGTTCTAATAAGAATTGTAGGAGCCCGCCCAGCGGGCGATATTTGTTAAGAGAGCGCGCCAGCCGTCCCGTTAAGCCGCTTTGAGCAGCTCACAAACTAAAGCCTCAGGCTTTGCCTGGGGATACTTACTCCGTCGCGTTCTGGTCAACCGGTTTCAGGTGCTCCTCGAGGAAATTCACCATCGTGCGATAGTAAGCAACGCGATTCACCTGCTTCGCTAACGAATGCCCCTCGTCCGGAAAACGCATGTAAGTAACCGTGCCACCCGCTTCGCGAATGGTCTTCACCAGGCGGTCGGATTCAGTAACCGGGTCACGCGGGTCGTTGGCGCCGTGTTCAACCAGCAACGGCACCTTGATGTTCGCGGCATTGTTGATCGGTGAATTGACTTTATAGAATTCCTGCCAGCGCTCTTCGCGAATGTCGCCGTACTCAATTCGGTCTGAAGCCTTCAGGGCTGGCGATGCTTCCTGCAATGCGCGGACCCAGTCAGATACGCCAACCATTGAAACTCCGGCATCGAACACACCCGGATAGGAACCGAGTACGGCATTGACCATGTAGCCGCCATACGAGCCGCCCATGACAGCGATTCGTTGTGTGTCGAGCCGCTCGTCTTTTGACAGGAACGCTACGGTGTCGACCAGGTCGCGTACTGAATCAAGCCGTTTCTCCTGGTTGTCGAGACGGGCGTAGGTCTTGCCAAAACCGGTGGAGCCGCGCACGTTGACGTCGAATACCGCAATTCCATTGTTGACCAGATATTGCACCTGCGGTTGGAATGTTGGCCTGGACTGGCCGGTCGGGCCACCATGAACTTTGACCACGACCGGTGGCAATACAGAGGCTTGTGACTGGTCCGGGAGATACAGGAACCCCTGCAGTTCAAGATCGTCCCTGGCGGGATAACGCAGTGACAGAGGTACAGTGAAACTCTTCGGGTCCAGCCCCGCGAGTGAAGATTGCACCGCCTGCCTGGTCTTGTCTGACTCGATGTCCCAAACGAAAACATCACCCGGTGTCGCCGGGCCGGTGACGCGGATGCTCAGGGATGATGCCGCAGACGACATGTCGAGTTGATAAACGCCTGGCGGCAGGTCAGGCGCTGCCAACGTGCGCTGGGTGAGTCGATCGATAGCGTGCAATTTTGCGTAGCCACCCTCATTCGTTGTCCAGGCAAGAAAACGTCCATTGCCGTTCATCGTGACGTTGCTTATATCAGCGTCAGGGGTTTCCAGGAAGGACAGTTGTTTATCCCGCAGGGAATAAAAAGCCAGGCCGGCAAACTCCCGATCCTGGTTGGTCGTCAGGTAGAAACCACTGCCGTCAGGAATCCAGGCAAAATCATCATAGGATGCAGCGATTTCGGGCTGGAACAGCGGTGTCAGTTCGCCGCTGTCCATATTCAACAAATGCACGTCATCCGCATCTTCGCCCCGCGTTTCGCTAACGATGACGATGTTCCCGTCGGGCTGCCAGGCTTTTGGGAAAAAGCCGAAGCTGCCTTCGTACACCAGTCTCGCTTTGCCACTTGCGACGTCGCTGACGTAGATATCGAAGTCCAGGCCATTGCGCTCGGTGGAAGAAAAAAGAAATTGTGAGCCATCTGTAGAAAACATGCCGAATGCACGGAAAGCGTCAGTTAGCGGCAGCAACTGGTGCTCCTTGGTGCCGTCCACGGAGATCAGGTAGTAACCTTCGCGCTCGTTACCGTTGGCATCTCGCCCAACCAGCAAGTGCTCGCCGTCCGGCGCCCAGCGAAAAAAAGATATGCCGTTGCCGAAAGTCAGCTGTATTGGCCAGCCACCTGCAGCATCGACGATCCACAATTGCCGTTCACCGGTAACGGTATAGCGGAACGCGATTTTGGTAGCGTCAGGGGATATCAGTGCGGACTCCGCACCACGAGCCATAAGGTAACGCACTATGTCAGCAGGTTTCTCGCCGGCGGGGCCCACCGAGACCGGCTCAATAACCGGAATGTCATCTGGATTGTCCCACGTGGTGCTGGCGGCAATGGAAAGCGCAAACCCTGTCGCTGCCAGAAACGCAACGATGTACCTGAATTTTTTCATCATTTCTCCCGAAAGCGCGCTTTGCAATTAGGCATTGCGTCGATTGGTACTGGTTGTGAGTTTATAGGACAGTAGTCGGTTCTTGAAGATCAGGCCTAAAATGCATGACCGATTTCGGTAACTGGTCCATGTGCCGCCGACTCTGCGTACCAGATGCCGCCGTCCTTGACGACGATGTCCACGTGTTGCATTGCGTCGATGTTGGCGAGTGGATTGCCATCGATGACGATGATGTCCGCGAGTTTGCCAGGCTCAATAGTGCCAAGCTCATCGAACTGATCGAGAATCTCGGCGTTGGTCTTGGTGGCGGCGGATATAACCTGTATCGGCGTCATGCCACTGTCCACCAGCGCAGACATTTCACGCCACATCGCTTCGGTATGCATATTAAGAGGGCTGGCTGCGTCCGTACCCACGCCCATATAAGCTCCCGCTTCGATAAATTGTCCCGCTGATTTTTCGGCGTTGCGTGATTCCTGGCCAATGTCGTAGAAATAAGACCGGCGGTGAAAATTTTCGAATGACGCGATGAATTCCTCGTAGATGTCGGCGGGCATGTCCTTTTTGTACACTGGGTCATAGAGCCGCTCCGGAAATTTTACTGTCGCCGGGTAAACCCAGATGCGGTGTGAGATCGTCTGTACGATCGGAATATTCTTGTGTGCAATTTCGGATACCAGCGCATCGTCATAAGGCGGATTGCGTGCCGAGCCAACATGTTGAAATACATCCACGCCAGCATCGATCGCTGCCCTGATCGCATCCGGGTCATATAAATGCGCGTGCACTTTCTTGCCATGTTTATGGGCTTCTTCTACGACGGCGCGATAGTCGTCTTCGCTAAGCCCTACCCAGGTTTTTATGACGTCTGATCCGGCAGCTATCAGTTCTCTCGTTCGTTGCGCGGCTTCGCGCGGAGAATCGATGACGATTTCATAGGCGTCTGGCACGCTTTCCATATCAAGGCGTGTGATCCACGGCCCGGATATGGTCAGGCGCGGCCCTGGAATCTCGCCCGAACGTACGCGCTCGCGAAATGCAAGAATCTGAAACGGTGCGCCCAGG
Source organism: Gammaproteobacteria bacterium (assembly GCA_003645495.1). GTDB lineage: Bacteria > Pseudomonadota > Gammaproteobacteria > Steroidobacterales > Woeseiaceae > SZUA-117. The sequence goes on along the minus strand of QNFK01000039.1, from coordinate 4,101 downwards.
TCCAACCCACTGGTGACTCCGCCGCGCATCATTTGTTTTGCAGCGATGGGCATCACTTCATCGATTCGCTCCATGTTGTCGAGGAATTCGTAGTACCGTTCGTACTCGCCGTGGCCGATGAGGTCGATGTGCATGTGTGCATCAATCAATCCGGGCATCACTGTTTTGCCACCGGTGTCGATAATGACGGCGTTGTCGGGGATTTCAGTGTTGTCTTTGGAACCGACGGCGGTAATACGGCCGTTTTCGAAAACGACGACAGAATGATGAATGGGCTCGGCTTCATAACCGTCGAGCAGCATGCCACCAACGAGTGCGACCGGCCGATCCGGCCGCAGGCTCTCCTGAGCCAGAGAGTTGCCTGATGCGAGTACCACCAAAAGGCATATCAGTGTGTTTCTCATTTCCTGCGCCCCCGTTTTCTGCCATTGTACCGGTTGATATGCTCGTTGAATGAGAATTGGGGGACAAGTTCATGTTACGGCGTACGATATTCCTGATAGCTATGCTGGTCTGGCCAGTGATGGCGACTGCGCAAACAAACGAAATCAGTGCTGACCCGGACCGAATGGAGCAACGCATCAAGGCCTTATCCGCGTATGGCGCGGATGCATCCGGCGCCACCAGTCGGGTTGCCTTTAGCGAGGCCGATCTCGCCGGGCGCAAATACATTATGGGTCTGATGCGTGAAGCAGGGTTAAACGTACGCGTCGATACGGCTGGCAACATCATCGGGCGGCGCGAGGGCAGCGACGAGAGCCTGTCACCGATCATGTTTGGTTCGCATATCGACTCGGTACCGGGTGGTGGTAATTACGACGGAGATGTTGGAGTGATCGGTGCGATCGAAGTAGCGCAACTGTTGCATGAGCGCGGCATCGACACTCGGCATCCTCTGGAAATAGTCAGCTTCACTGATGAGGAGGGCGGCCTGACCGGCAGTCGGGCAATGATCGGCAAACTCACAGATAGTGCGCTCGAAGTCATGACACATAGTGGCTTGACGGTCAGGGAGGGTATCTTCGCCGTAGGCGGCGACCCCAATCGTCTCGAGCTCGCAGTGCGTAAGCCAGGCAGCATTGCTGCCTTTGTCGAGCTGCATATAGAGCAGGGTGGAATTCTCGACGAAGAAAACATCAATATTGGTATCGTGGAAGGAATTGTCGGCATCCGTTGGTGGGATGTAACGATTGATGGTTTTGCCAATCATGCCGGTACAACGCCGATGAACAAGCGCTGGGATGCGATGGTCACCGCCGCCGAACTAACGCTGGCGATTAATCGTATCGCCACAGAATTACCCGGGCGCCAGGTGGCGACGGTTGGAAAAATTCGTGCGCTGCCGGGCGCACCCAACGTCATCCCTGGCGAAGTTGTGCTGAGTCTGGAGGTTCGTGATCTGGATGCGCAAAAAATGCAGCAGGTATTTGAACTGATCAAAGCCGAGGCAGACCGCATCGGAGACGCGCGCTTTACACCGATCCGATTTGCCGAGATTGATGTCGCGTCTCCACCGGCGCCAACGGACCTGCAGATGCGGCGGATAATCTCTACAGCAGCAGACGATCTTGGCTTGTCCTCCAGGTTGATGCCGAGCGGCGCTGGCCATGATGCCCAGGATATGACCCACATTGCCCCGACAGGAATGATTTTCGTGCCGAGCGTAAAAGGCATCAGCCATTCGCCAAAGGAATTTACGACGGCACTGGATATGGCCAATGGCGCCAGTGTTTTGCTCAAGACTGTGCTGGCCATCGATGGTGGTGCGCTGGAATAGAGCGTTGGCGGCGTCCTTTTGCTTCTCCGACAAGCAGCCACAGAAAAAGTTATGATGCCCCGGCGCTGGCCAGAAAATAATAATTATGACAACTCCTAAATCCCCATCTGCTAAGCCCCCGTCTCTTACAGATGCTCTGATCCCGATCGCGGCACTGGTCGTAATGCTGTCGTTGTCTGTTTTTATATTTGGATCTGATTCTTCGTCCGGACCGAACCAGATCGTGTTGACCATGGCGGCAGCCATTGCATCGATTGTTGCGATCAGGAATGGATATAAGTGGGCGTCTCTGCAAAGAGCAATTGTTGACGGTATCAGCACCGCAATGATCGCGATACTTATTCTTCTATCGGTTGGCGCATTGATCGGCACCTGGCTGATGGCCGGTACTGTTCCGTCACTTATTTATTACGGCCTGGAATTGCTCAATCCGAGCTGGTTTTTTGCTGCGACCTGCCTGATTTGTGCCATCGCTGCACTTGCTACAGGTAGCTCCTGGACCGTTGCAGGCACGCTGGGTGTCGCACTGATCGGGGTTGCGTTGGGACTCGGCCAGTCGCCTGAAATTGCTGCCGGTGCCGTTATTTCAGGCGCCTATTTTGGTGACAAGATGTCACCGCTGTCCGATACCACCAACCTGGCACCTGCGGTCGTTGAGACCGATATTTTTTCGCACATTCAACACATGGCATGGACTACGGGACCGTCATTTATTATGGCCCTGTTCATATTCTCGATTATCGGACTCGGCACCGATGCCACAGCAGACAGTTCATCATTGCAGCAATTGATGCTCACGCTCGATGACAATTTCAGGATTTCGATCCTCGCACTGTCGCCACTCGCCGTCGTTTTTTATCTTGCTTACAAAAAGACACCGCCTTTGCCGACAATACTCTTCGGCGCCTTGCTTGGTGGCGTACTTGCCGTAATTCTGCAGCCAGAGGGTGTACTCAAGTTTGCCGATTCGCCGGAACTCTCCCGTTCCATGGCTATGGCCAAAGGCGTCTGGCTCGCAATGTCGGATGGTTATGTATCAAACACCGGCGTTGCAGCCGTTGATGACCTTCTCACTCGCGGCGGCATGAGCAGCATGTTGGTCACAATATGGTTGATCATAACGGCCCTGTCATTCGGCGCCATTCTCGAACACACGGGTATGCTGCAGCGCCTCGTCGATGGCGCATTAAAACGTGCCAAGACAACTGGCTCTCTGGTAGCAACAGTCGTCATGAGTTGTATCGGAATTAACATCGTCGCTGCCGATCAGTACATTGCCATTGTGTTACCGGGAAAAATGTATCGCGCGGAATTTAAGAAACGCGGTCTTGACGCAAAAAACCTGTCACGGGTCATAGAAGACTCAGGCACCCTGACTTCACCGCTGGTGCCATGGAACACCTGTGGCGCATACATGGCCGCAACATTGGGCGTTGCAACATTCGCCTATCTGCCTTTCGTATTTTTTAACCTTATTAATCCGGTGGTGTCTATGATTTACGGATTCACAGGATTCACGATGGTTAAGATCGACGAGTCCGCAGAGGCTACGACCGCGTAAACCACTCATTCGAAGAGTCTTAGTTTCTTGTTGTCACGCCCACTGAAAAATTGTTTCTTCATTACCTGGCGACTGCTGCCTTTTGTTTTGCTGTCCGGCGCAGCGTTTGCCAGTGGCGGCGTAATTCTCAAAGGCGATGTGTGCACCATTGAAGTTGGTTTCTACGAAGCGCGATTTACTGCCTACCAGCCGCAAACGAGCGGCAACGAAGAGTTTTGCGAGGACCTGCCCGATACGGGCGAGTCTATTTTTGTTCTCGATTATCTGCATGCCAGCATGCGTGAGGTGCCGATAAGCTTTCGCATCATCCGTGATACCACCGGTCTCGGTCGTTTCGTCCAGCACGATGATATCCTGGCGCTTGAAGACATCGACGCACTCACCGTATTTTATCAACCGCCGGTCATCGAACCTGGAGCATCATTTCGTATAGAGCATGTGTTCGCAGAAAAAGGTGAGTATGTCGGTATCGTGACTGCGGGTCATCCAACCAATGACACACTATATAGTGCGGTCTTCCCGTTTACCGTGGGGGCCTTCAATTTCCCATACTGGACGCTTGCCATTGTTTTCGGTGTGCTTTTCATCGTCCTGATACGCCAGGCGTTTGTTGCGAAGTCCGGAGAAAGAGCACAAGAGACGTGAAGTTATTCCTGAAAAAACACGGTATTTGGATGTTAACCCTGCTGGTGGCATTGCTGGCCTTTCCACCGCAGTGGTACCCGGACCCGGTGCGCGTGAAGCTTACTGAGTGGTTCGGTGC
>QNFK01000038.1 GCA_003645495.1 Gammaproteobacteria bacterium | reverse complement strand
GTGGCATACCGGTCGTGGCACTTGCCGGCACCTGTATGGATTCAGGCAAGACGGCGGCTGCCTGTGCCATCGTCAGCAGGCTGCGACACCTTGGCCTGCAGGTGGCCGCATGCAAGGCGACCGGGGTCTCTTTGCGCCGCGACATCCTGGCAATGGAGGATGCCGGTGCCGGCGAAACGATGATCTTCTCTGATCTCGGCGTTGTTACGACAACCGCAGAAAACGGTCCGGCCCTGACCCGATCCCTGTTATCGGGACTGGCTGCAACCGGTCCTGATGTGATCGTCATTGAACTCGGTGACGGATTGCTCGGCGCATACGGGGTGGAAGCGATTCTGATGGACCCGGCAATCCGCGAAGCACTGACAGCTGTCGTACTCTGTGCCAACGATCCTGTCGCTGCCTGGGGCGGGGTACGGATTTTGCGCGAACAATACGATATCGAACCTGCGCTGGTAACCGGCCCTGCAACGGACAACGCTGTTGGCATCGATCAGATCAGGGAACGGCTTTCATTGTTGGCCGTTAACGCTTTGACGAATGGTGTTGCCCTTGGCGACGCGGTCGCCGCTGCACTTGGCATACGACGGGTTGAACAGGGCGAATCGTGAGCATCGATACTGCGATACTCGGTGCAACCGGCTACGTCGGTGGAGAGTTGCTTCGTTTATTAAGTGGCCACGCGGAATTTCGGCTCACGGCGGCAGTTTCTGCAAGTCGTGGCGGTGAGGCAATCGGTAGTGTCTTCCCGCATCTGGCGCCTTTGTATCAAGAGCAGCAGTTCGTAAAGCCTGATTCCTGGATGAATAGCATCGACAACGGCACTGATCTTGCCCTTTTCTCGGCAGCACCGCACGGTGCCTCGGCACCGCTTGTTCAGCATGTACTTGATGCAGCGGCGCGTCGTGACCTGAATGTCCATGTGGTCGATTCGTCGGCCGACTTTCGTTACAGGAAAGCGGAAGATTTCGCGGCGGTGTATGGCATCGCACATCCTGCACCTGAATTGCTCGATGAGTTTTTCTGCGGATTGCCGGAGCATACTGGCGACATCCCGGCTAAACACGTTGGCCATCCAGGTTGTTTCGCGAGTGCAATGACGTTGGCTGCCATGCCACTGATGCAGTCAGACTTCGTGACTGGCGATCTGTTTGTCACCGGAGTTACCGGAAGCACGGGTTCAGGGCGTAGTCCGCAAGCAGGTACACATCATCCGGAGCGCCACAGCAATCTTTACGCATACAAGCCGCTTGTGCATCGTCATGTACCTGAAGTACAGGAGCAGATAGCGAGTGTCTGTGGAAAAGAGGTGTCGATCAGGTTTGTGCCGCACTCCGGACCGTTCGCACGTGGCATCTATGTCACGTTACAAGCCAACTTAAACCCGGGAACTACGCAGGCGGAAATCGCCCGGTCATTCCGGGCTTCTTACGGTGATTCTCAATTCGTACATTTCGTCGATGGTCCACCAAAACTGAAAGACGTGGTGGGCAGCAATTACTGCCAAATTGGCGCAACGGTTCAGGAGGACAGCGTCGTCGTAACGTGTGCCATCGACAACCTGATCAAAGGCGCGGCTGGCGGAGCAATGCAGTGGATGAACCGGCTGTGGTCCTTGCCTGAATCCACTGGCCTTTGTTCCGCGCCACCGGCATGGATCTAGCGCCAATGACAATCGTATTGAATGCTGAAAGTGGCCAGGACCCCCGTACACGGGAAGCGGCCGCGATGATTCCGGTTTACGGCCAGCTTCCGTTCGTGCCGGAACGGGCCAGCGGTTGTGACATTGTTACGACTGATGGTCGTCATATTCTCGACATGTACGGCGGACATGCCGTCGCATCGCTTGGCTACGGTCATCCACGCCTGACGCAGGCAATTCAGGAGCAGTCAGCAAAACTCCTGTTTCAAAGTAATGCTGTTGCCCTGGATGTCCGGGCAGCAGCAGCAGAGCAGTTGGTCGCAATCGCGCCGGATAACCTGGCGCGGGTTTTCTTCGTCAACAGTGGCGCGGAAGCTAATGAGAACTCGTTACGCATCGCCTGCATGGCGACCGGGCGTAAAAAAGTTCTCGCGATCACGCACGGCTTTCACGGGCGCACGGCTGCCGCAGCGGCCGTTACCTGGAAAGCGGCCGACAATTGGTATGGTTTTCCAAACAGACCTTTCGAAGTGGATTTTATTCCGCGCAATGACGTGGCGGCGGCACACGCGATGATCGACAACAGTGTCGCTGCCGTGATTTTCGAACCGATTCAGGGCGTCGCCGGAGCGTATGACCTGTCGACGGAATTCATGCAGGCATTGCGCACAGCTTGTAATAACAGCGCGGCGATTCTGATTGCGGATGAGGTACAAAGCGGCATGGGGCGCTCTGGCCAGTATTTCGCGGTTGATGCCTGCGCCATCGGGCCCGATATTCTGACCAGCGCGAAGTCCCTGGGCGGCGGAATTCCCTGCGGTGCGCTACTGACCAGTGAAAAACTTTCCGCACTTATGCAGCCGGGCGATCTCGGCACAACATTCGGCGGTGGTCCGATTGCAAGCGCAGCAATACTTGCTGTAATCGAGACTATCCAGGCCGAAAACCTGCTTGAAAATGTTCGGCAGCGCGAAGCAGAGATTCGCGAAGATTGCGTTGTCGGGCCGGTCACGGGGATACAGGGCAGGGGTTTGCTGCTTGGTCTCGTTTGCGACCGACCGGCGCGGGAAGTGCAAAGCGCTTTGCTCGAGCGCGACATTTTGACAGGTACCAGTGCAGATCCGGATGTTTTGCGACTGCTCCCACCGTTGGTGCTGCAATCGAAGCACGTTCAGCGCCTGGCCCAGGCACTCGCTCTTATTACTTAAATGATTACCAGGAACAACAATGAAGGCATTTAATGATATCGCCGACTTTTCGCAGGAACAAATTTCCGCTTTGCTGGAGCTGGCCAATCGCCTGAACGAGAATCCGGAACCGCAGGCCCTTAGTGGCAAAGTCCTGGCATTGTTGTTCCTTAGTCCATCGTTAAGGACACTTGCCTCATTCCAGGCCGCCATGACGCGCCTGGGCGGTGGTGCTTTTGTTATTTCGCCGGACATGTCGATTCATGGTTTGGAAACCCGGCCCGGTATTGTCATGGACGGCGTTGCCGCTGAACACATCCGCGAAGCAGTGCCGGTCATTGCATCCTATGGTGATGCGATCGGCATTCGCGCATTTGCAGAACGCAAGGATCTGCAAAAGGATCTGGATGACGTCGAGTACCGCTCCCTGATCGAGTTGATTGATACTCCCTATGTAAATATGGAGTCGGCGGCGGCTCATCCCTGTCAAAACCTGGCCGATTGGAAAACGCTTGACGATCTGGGCATACCAGCAAACGGTGGAAAATTTGTGCTCAGCTGGGCGTTTCATCCTAAAGCTCTGCCGCTCGCAGTTCCGGCATCAACGCTGCAAATGGCCGCTCAACGCGGCATGGACGTTACGGTGTTGAGACCCGAGGGATTCGGACTGCCGGAGCAGGTAATGGCGAAGGCGAAGAAAGCCGCGGCGGCATCAGGTGGTTCTGTTCGCGAATCCGAGGATCGCCAGGAAGCTATGCAGGGAGCACATGTTATCTATGCCAAGTCCTGGTCATCGATAGCGCACTATGGTGACAAGATCGCCGACCAGAAACACCGCGAGCAATATGTCGACTGGTGCGTTGACGAACCCTGGTTTGCGCCGGCAGAGACAGATTGCCGCTTCATGCACTGTTTGCCGGTTCGACGTGGTGTCGTTGTCAGTGAGGCCGTGCTGGACGGGCCGCGGAGTGTCGTCATACATGAAGCGAGGAATCGAATGCTGGCGCAGATGGCAGTACTGCACCAGATGCTGGGAGGCGCGTCATGAGCACGAACAAAGACCGTGCCGTTATAGTATCCGCGCTCAAGCACGCGGCGCCTTACATCCGCTTGTTCAAGAAAAAGATATTCGTGCTGAAGGCTGGTGGTGAAGTATTCGCGAATTCGCAGACCACGCGCGAATTCATGGAGCAGGTCGGCATTTTGCATCAGGTCGGTATTCGCGTTGTGCTGGTGCACGGAGGCGGCCCGCAAGCAACGGAGCTTGCCAGTGCGCTGGGAGTCGACACGAAGTTCGTCGATGGTCGCAGAGTGACGGACGAATCTTCGCTGGACATCGCCACCATGGTGCTAAACGGGCAGATCAATACACGCGCACTGGCAGCCTGCCGTGACCTGGAAATTCCGGCGGTTGGTATTAGCGGCGTCGACGCTGGCTTGATTAGGGCAAAACGCCGACCACCCGTAAAAGAAGATGGCAAAAAAGAAATTGACTATGGCTATGTCGGCGACATTGAGTCGGTTGATGCGGATGTGCTGCAAAAACAACTTGATGCGGGATTGATGCCAGTGGTCAGCCCAATCTCATGCGACGAAACCGGGATGGTGTTGAATATTAACGCAGATACGGTTGCAGCAGCTATCGCTGCCGAACTCGGTGCGGAAAAACTGATTCTTGCGACCGGCGCCGCGGGAATTCTTGAGAATATTAATGATCCGCGCTCGCTGATTTCTTATGTAGATCGAAGTGCACTCAGAAAACTGGGTGATGAGGGAAAACTGGCCGACGGTATGTTGCCAAAGGCTGCAGCTATCGATGCGGCACTCAAAAACGGAGTGAAACGCGTGCATGTTATTTCATACAAGGTGGCGGACAGCCTGTTGCTTGAGGTCTTCACCAACGAGGGCACAGGCACCCTGGTGGTTGATGATATTGCAGCACTAACGCTCGCCGAGCAGGCATCGACGGGACAAGAATCGTGAGCCGACTCTGGGAGAAAGGCTTGCCGCTTGATGAACGCGTGTTGCGTTACACGGCGGGCGAGGATCATCAGCTCGATGCCAGGCTGGTTGACTACGATGTCCGCGGTAGCATCGCCCACGCTGAAATGCTCGCAGAGCAGAGTTTGCTAAGTAAAGACGACTGCACTGCAATCTGTAACGGCTTGCAAAAGCTCGCTGAGGATTTCGCCGCCGGCGAATGGCAAATCAGTCTGGAAGACGAAGACGTACACACGGCACTGGAAACCCGACTGACGGATATGATTGGCGACGCCGGCGGTCGTGTACACCTGGGTCGGTCGCGAAACGACCAGGTGCTTACGGCGTTGCGACTGTATTTGCTGGATGTAACCAGTGAAGTGTCGGAGAGCGTTGCGGGTCTGGACGAAGCGTTGCGCGAGCTTAAACAACGACAGGGCGACATTGACCTTCCCGGTAGCACTCACATGCAGCATGCCATGCCCTCAAGCGTGACATTGTGGGCCGGCGGTTTTCAGGAAGCGTTCGCCGACGCGACAGATGGGCTGACCTCTGCGCGAAGGCGTCTGAGCAAGAATCCCCTGGGCAGTGCCGCCGGGTACGGTACCCCGGGATTGCCAATTGACCGCGATGCAACGACTGAAAAACTGGGCTTTAGCGAAACACAATCACCAGTGACAGCAGTGCAACTTTCCCGCGGCAAGGGCGAAAGCGGCTTGTTGTTCGAACTGGCACTTCTGATGCAGGATCTGGGTCGTCTGGCGAGCGATTTGCTGCTCTTTTATACGCAGGAGTTTCGCTATATCGAGTTGGCGGCGGACGTTACGACAGGCTCGTCAATCATGCCGCAAAAGCGCAATCCCGACGTCCTTGAACTGGTTCGCGGCGCAACTGCAACTGCACAGGCCTGTTTACAGGAGTGCATGATGATTGCGGCAAAATTGCCATCGGGATTCCAGCGTGACCTGCAACGCATGAAAGCGCCGGTTTTCAGGTCGATTGACCTGACGATTGAAAGCGTCGATATCATGGCGCACTTGATATCGAAGCTTGAATTCCTGCCGCAAAACATCGAGCTTGGTGAAGAGCTTTATTCTACCGAGGAAGCTTACGAGCTTGTCAGGTCGGAGGGAATTCCGTTTCGTGAAGCTTACGGGCGGATTGCGGCGCGATATTCGAAATAGGCGTACGTTTTGGCCATTCGCGGCTAAAGCCGCTCCTACAGATGATCGTGGAGTTGGCATAGTCGCGGAACTGGCAGTGATGTGTAGGAGCGGCTTTAGCCGCGAATAGGGACGACTTACGGCACACTTAATCAACCCACCAACAACTTCTCCATAATGCCCTCGTACATCTTGCCGAGACGCGGCACATCTTCCAGCAACACATGTTCATTCACTTTGTGAATTGATGCGTTTACCGGTCCAAGCTCAACAATATCAGCACCGATCTTCGCAATAAACCGCCCATCCGACGTACCACCACCGGTTGACAGCTCCGGTGCGGAACCCGAATGTTCGGTAACGACAGAAACAACTGCGTCGATCAATTCGCCCGGTTCCGTCAGAAAAGGTTCACCGGACAAATGCCATTCGAGTTCATAGCTGAATTCGTGGCGAGAAAAAATTGTTGCGACTTCCTGCTTCAACGTCTCGTGGGTCCATACCGTTGAATAACGAAAGTTGAACCTCGTACTGAGATCCGCCGGCGTGACATTCGGTGCGCCGGAACCACTACTCAGTGCAACCATCTGAAAACTGGTGGGTGGGAACCAGGAATTGCCGCTATCCCAAACAGTGCTTTGCAGCTCTGTCAGTACAGGCGCGAATCGGTGAATCGGATTATCGGCCAACTGTGGGTAGGCGACATGCCCCTGAACTCCTCTTACCGTCAACATGCCGCTCAGCGAGCCGCGTCTGCCATTGCGGACGACGTCTCCAAGTGTTTTTTCGCTCGATGGCTCACCTAGCACACAATAGTCAATACTCTCGTCGCGATCACGCAGCGCTTCGATGACTTTCAATGTGCCATTACGTGCTGGCCCTTCCTCATCGCTGGTAATCAGGAACGCAAGGCTGCCATCATGATCTGGGTATTCCGCAACAAAGCGTTCAGCGGCCACAATCATCGCTGCAAGACCACTCTTCATATCCGCAGAGCCCCGACCAAAAAGTTTGCCATCACGAACGACCGGATCGAACGGATCGGAATCCCATTCTTCAGTAGCTCCCGGCGGCACCACATCCGTGTGCCCGGCAAAACACAAGACTGGCGAGTCGGTTCCGCGACGCGCCCAGAGGTTGGTGACGTCGGCAAACTGCATTGTCTCGCAAATGAATCCCGCGGCTTCGAGCCGTTCTATCAGGATGTCCTGGCAGCCAGCATCATCGGGTGTTACTGATGGACGGCGTATCAATTCATAAAGCAGGGCGATGGCAGGGTCGCCATGCGCTGGTGCCGATGATTGTTTATTGCTCATTCTTCTGCCGCTCGCTTGCGTTCGCCCTGTAACGGGGCCTGAACTCTTGCCACGAACATTTCGATGAACCGGGTCCAGTCAAGATCGAACTGAACATTCATCTCCTGTGCCAGTTCTGCTCCCGGCCAGATCTTCCTGCCGCCGACTGACACACCATAGCTGATGCCGTGATCGATGTTTACATCGACGTAGAGTCGCTCCGTCGTTACGAGGCTGGGGTCTATAAGACTCGCCATCGCTATCTGGTCGTACATGAACCACGATTTGTCGGGCTCGGCCGCAAAGCGCGCTCCCATCGTGTCCTTTAGAAGTCGGGTCAGCGGCGTTTCGACAGCCACCATTTTTTCGTACCAGTACTTCGTTAACGCAGATTTTCTGGAAACATTGAGTGGTGAAAGCTCGATCGGGATGCCGGATCGAAGTGTTACATGCGCGGCTTCCGGATCGACCCAGAAATTGTATTCTGCATTCGGCGTAATGTTACCGGCGCCATCCGGCAGGAGCGCAATCGCTCCGCCCATGATTACCAGCTGCTTAACATTTTCTGCAAATTTGGGTTCTGCACGAATAGCCTGGGCAATATTGGTCAATGGACCAATTGCAACCAGCGTGACTTTGTTCGGGCTCGCCAATACTGTTCTGACAATAAAAGAGACCGCGGCTTCGTTTTCGATCTGCTTGGTTGCGAATCCACCTGGCGGCGGCGGTGGCGGCTCGTCTGAGTACCAATTGCCATAACTGCGCACTGCAAAATCACTTTTCTCGTGAACCAGCGGCATGTCGGCTCCGCGATAGACGGGAATACCGGGCTGACCGGCGATTTCGAGCATCCTCAGTACATCTGACGTCGCTCGTTCAAGACTGTCGTTGCCAGCCACGGTGGTAATGCCAAGAATTTCGATTTCAGGCGACTGCAGCGCCAGCATGAGAGCAAGGCTGTCGTCGGCGGGAGGCATGACGAAGTCAGTGTCAAATATTATTGGGATGCGTTCGTCAGTTTGTGCGCTAACGCTTCCCGGGATAGCGAAACTCGCAGCACCCAGGAGGAGCAGGATCAGGTTTTTCATTAATTCACCGTGAATGTGTACGGGGTCAGACTGATATTGTTGTTTTTGCCTGTCGCACTCGCAGCAAGCGACAACGTCAAAAAGAACCGGTATTGTCAAACTATTCGATGCCAGCAAGGCTTGCCTGTATTTTGCGCAAGTGGCTGGGTAGAGTATATCGAGTTTCGGCGGGCACTGGTGCCTGCTTCAGGTTAATTGATTCGTTTACAGGTAACGCGATGAAAATCCCAGCAGCAAAGTTGGTAGTGACGTCTGCAGCAGTAATTTGTCTGGTTTGTCTGGCAGCTTGTAGCGATTCGCAACAAACTGGCGAGTCAATCGGAGAGGAACAGGAACGGCCGGTTCTAGCACTGATAATGAAATCGCTGGCGAACGAATTTTTTGTCACGATGGCGGATGGTGCCAGGACTCATCAAACCTCGCACGATGACGAGTACCAGCTAATCGTCAACGGCATCAAAAACGAAATTGACCTTTCGCAGCAGGTCGCCCTGATCGACCAGATGATTGCGTCGGGTGTGGACGCCATTGTCATCGCACCAGCAGATTCAAAGGCTATTGTGCCGGCATTAGCAAGGGCCAGCGCAGCAGGGATAGTGATTGTCAATATTGATAATCGCCTGGACGGCGAGATACTGAAGGAATACGGATTGAAAGCACCCTTCGTTGGGCCGGATAATTTTCGTGGCGCCGAAGTGGTAGGGCAGTATCTGGCCGCTCAGTTGGACCAGGGTCAGGAAGTGGCGATCCTTGAGGGTGTGCCAACCGCTTACAACTCGCAAAGACGTACTGCCGGCTTCAATAAGGCGATGGACGATTCGGGGCTCATTGTCGTATCGCAGCAAAGTGCGCAATGGGATCAAACCAGCGCCGTTGTCATTACCTCGGCGATCCTGGTTCAGTATCCGGACCTGGCAGCAATATTGTGTGCTAATGACAACATGGCGCTCGGTGCCGTCGCCGCGGTTATGCAAGCTGGTAAGAGTGACGAGATTCAAATTATCGGTTTCGATAATATTTCAGCCGTACAAAACCTGATCAGGGAGAAAAGCGTATTGGCGACGGTCGATCAACATGCGGATCTGCTGGCCGTCTACGGCATTGAATATGCGCTTGCAGCGATTTCCTCAGATGTGGAGCTGGCTGATAAAGCAACGCCAGTTGATCTTGTTACGATCGACGACCTTGATTGAGATCCGGCAAAGTGGAAAAAGCCCGGCTTTCCATCAACAACCTCAATAAGTCATTTTCGACGCCCGTCCTGAAAGACGTCAATTTGACGATCAGGCGTGGAGAAATTCACGCGATTGTTGGCGAAAACGGTGCCGGAAAATCAACGCTGGTAAATATCCTGACTGGCCTTTTGCCAAGAGACAGCGGTGAGATATTCCTTGATGGGGTCGAAT
>QNFK01000037.1 GCA_003645495.1 Gammaproteobacteria bacterium | reverse complement strand
GCTGCCTATCTTGCCAAGTCCGGCCTCGACGTTTTGTGCGTGGAGAAAAACGAATACATAGGTGGCGCGACGGTTAGCCGCAATCTCTACAAAGACTGGATTTACTCAAACTGTTCTTATGTTTGCAGCCTGTTGCGGCCGGAAATTTTTCGTGATCTTGAGCTTGCCAAGCACGGCCTGCAGGTTACGCCCTATGGCGGTGGCACGGTGTTCATGGAAAACGGCGACTATCTCGGCAGTTACCCGGATGCAGAAGTCCATTACCGCGAATATGCACGGTTCTCAAAGGCGGATGCGGACGCATACGAAAGATACGAGGCCGACACCATGCGCCAGTGTCGCTTTATTCGTGATTTTCTGCTGCGCACCCCGCCCGATCCAACATCGTTCAAACCCAAAGATTTGAAAGAGCTTGCTCACCTCGGTGCCAAGTTTTATGAAATGGACGAGCAGCGCATGTACGACACGATTCGTTTCTGGACGATGAGTGTCGCCGAATATCTTGATGAATATTTTGAGACTGATGTCATCAAGGCTGCATTGTCCGGAAGCGGCATTATAGGCACAGCGCTCGGTATTCATTCACCGGGAACCGCTTACGTACTCCTGCACCACAAAATGGGCGATGTGGATGGCAACATTGGCGCATGGGGATACGCACGGGGTGGCATGGGCTCCGTGGCTGAGGCCATCAGCAAATCGTTTTTGTCTTATGGTGGTGAGCTGCGCACCGACGCCGGCGTCGAGCAGATCGTCGTCAAGAACGGCAAGGTTAAGGGAGTAGCGTTAACCAGTGGTGAAGAGATCGATGCACGAATCGTTGTTTCCGCAATGGACGTCAAGCGCACTTTCCTAAAATGCATGGACAAGAACGACCTGGATGAGGATTTCTACAACCAGGTGAAGAATTTCAAGATCCGCGGGTCATCCGGAAAACTCAATATTGCACTGGATGGACTGCCAACATTTCCGGCGATGCCAAAAGGCAGCACGTTAATCGAAGGCGATATGCATTTTATTGATTCCATGGAACGCATGGAGCGCGCTTATGACGACTGGAAAGAGGGCACCTGGTCAAAGGATCCCTACGTCGACATGGTTATCCCCACGCTATCCGACCCAACCATGGCGCCCCCCGGGAAGCACTTCATGAGTTGCTTCGTGCAGTATTGCCCGGCCAAAGTTGAGGGCCGCGAGTGGACTGATGATGAACGTGATCAGTTTGGCCAGACAGTAATCAACCAGATCGCCGATTACAGTCCGGACTTCAAAGATCTCATTCTGCATGTCGAGGTTCGGACACCGCAGGATATTGAAGACGAAGCAGGCCTGACCGAAGGTAATATCTTCCATGGTGAATTAACCATGGACCAGATCATGTTCAACAGGCCCATACCTGGCTATGCCCAGTATCGAGGCCCGGTAGGTGGATTATATATGTGCGGCTCGAGCACGCACCCGGGAGGTGGCGTTATGGCAGCGCCCGGTTGCAATGCGGCTCGGGAAATCCTCCATGATCTCAAGCGACCGGATGTTACGCCGGCCAACTTTGGTGACGACTGATGAGTGAGAGATACGATGCAATCGTTGTTGGGGCAGGTCATAACGGACTTGTATGTGCATCATTGCTCGCCAGGGCGGGCAAAAAGGTGCTGGTTCTTGAAGCCAACGAACAGGTTGGCGGTGCAGCTGTAACCCGGCCTTTCGCCGAGGGCTACTCTGTATCAGCGTGTGCGCACCTGCTGTACCAGTTACAGCCACAGGTTAAAAAGGATCTTGGCCTGAAGTTTGACCTGGCCGCAGACCGAATCGGCACTGTCGCGCTCGCGACCGACGGTAACCACGTGCGCCTGAATGGCGACGAGATTTTCGGCGTCAGCGACGAAGATGCGGCGAGCTACAAAGATTTTCGACGACGCATGACGCGCTTCGCAGACCTCCTTAAGAAATTCCTCAACAAGTCACCGCCCCGTCTGGGCAAAGATGCCAGCAAAGCCGATCTTTTCACGCTCGCGCAGCTCGGCTTTGACCTGCGCCGACTTGGCAAGACAGAGATGCGGCAATTCTTGCGCCTGATCGGCATCAACATTTTTGATGAGCTTGAAGAGCGGTTCGAAAGCCCCCTTTTGAAAGGCGCGTTAAGTCTCGACGCTGTGCTTGGCACACACCTCGGGCCAAGATCACCGAACACCATACTGACTTACCTGTACCGACTGGCCGGATCGCACGGCACGCTGAGTATGCCGGCGGGAGGAATGGGGACAGTTTCGAATGCGCTGGCGCAATCCGCAAGAGATAACGGAGCAACCATTCGAACCGGTATGCGGGTCAAAAAAATCGTCATTGAAAATGGTCGAGCTGCCGGTGTGGAAACAGAAGATGGCGAATCGTTCTCCAGCTGGCTGGTTGTGTCTAACGCAGATCCAAAATCAACCATTATGGACCTGGTATCAGCCCGTAACGTCGAAACCGGCTTTACACACCGCGTGCACCACATGCGATGTAAGGGTAATGCCGCGAAATTGCATCTTGCGCTGGACGGCTTGCCCGATATCAATGGTATTGATAAGCGGGAGTATGGAGATCGTTTCCTGATCGCACCGGATCACAAATACGTCGAGCGCGCATTCAATCATGCCAAGTACGGGGAGACTTCTTCGAACCCGATATTGGAAATCACCTTTCCGAGTTTTCGTGACACGACCCTGGCGCCGACCGGCAAACATGTGATGTCTGCCATCGTGCAGTACGCACCGTACGATCTTAAAGAGGGCTGGTCTGACAAGACGCGCGATGCGTTTACTGAAGTGGCTATCGACAAGCTGGCCGAGTATGCGCCGGATATTCGTAGCCGCATCACTGCAACGGAAATGCTGACGCCGGCCGATATCGAGCAGCAATTCAATATTACCGGTGGGCACTGGCATCACGGGGAGCTGACACTTGATCAGTTCCTGTTTACCCGGCCCGTGGGCGGTGCGGCTCAGTACGCGATGCCGCTGGATGGGCTCTATCTGTGTGGGGCCGGTGCACATCCGGGTGGTGGAGTGAGTGGTGCGGCCGGCAGAAATGCGGCGCGCAGCATACTGAAACGGGAGAAATCAGCATGACAATCCAGGAAGTCGAACAGGCCCGCTTCAAGTCACCATTTTATCCGCGGCAGGCAGAACTCGACCGCCTCAATCGCTGGCACGAATGGAAGGGCTACTCCAGCGCAGACGGTTTCTTCGACACGACGCTCGAGTACTTCGCAATTCGCAATAGCACGGGTGTTTTTGATCTGACACCGATGACCAAGTACCGGATCACTGGTCCCGACAGTCTTGAATTTCTGAATCGGCTCGTAACGCGCGATATGCGGAAGATCAAGCCGGGTCGGGTGGCTTATGCCGTGTGGTGCGATGATGAAGGACAAGTGATAGATGACGGCACCATCTTTCATCTCAGGGAAGGTGAATACCGGCTGTGCTCGCAAGAGCGTCATATGGCCTGGTTTCAGGCAGCAGCCATTGGCATGGACGTGTCGATTGTCGACGAAACGCATGACATAGCCGCTCTGGCGATACAGGGACCGACGTCATTCAGTATTTTGCAAAAGATGAATCTCGATGGACTCGAAAATCTGAAAATGTTCGGTCTCACACATTTCGATTTTGAGGGCACCGAACTCATGGTTTCGCGCACGGGTTTTACGGGTGACCTGGGTTATGAGGTGTGGCTGTCGCCGGACAAAGCGGAGGCATTCTGGGACGCACTTTTTGCTGCGGGAAAATTTCATGGCATCCGGGCGATGGGTACGGATGCGCTGGAACAGTCACGCATCGAAGCAGGTTACATAGCTGCCTACATCGACTTCCTGCCGGCCAACGTTACTGTCCGTTCCGGCCGCTCGCGTTCACCGTTTGAGTTGGGCCTTGACTGGCTGGTTGATTTCAAAAAGCCAAATTTCAATGGACGTCGCGCCCTGGCAAAGGAAAAGCGCGAGGGATCGACCTGGCGACTGGTCAAGCTCGATATCGAGGGCAATAAACCGGCGCACCATTCGTATATATACGCAAAATCCGGCGGGCGAAAAAAGGAAGTAGGTTTCATCACAACGGCTGCGTGGTCACCTGTTTGTAAACAGAACATCGCCATTGGTACGGTGAGAACACCACACGGCAAAGTCGGCGATAAGCTCTTAGTCGAAGTTTTCTATCAACGTGAAATGCACTGGTCGAGACTGATGGCGGAAGCAACGGTCGTCGATAAACCGTTTTGGGATCCGCCACGGCGCAGGGCAACACCGCCAGGGCCGTATTGAGGAAGTTTAGCATTCCGCAGGTGGTGTAGGAGCGGCTTTAGCCGCGAACAGGAGTCGAGCATTCGCGGCGTCTTCGCTTTTGTACATAACTGTACACTGCAATTACGCGTGATAGTTTAGACAGCCGCTCCTACAGTATTTCGCAACCAGAATATGACGCACGAACTCGATCCTTTGCTGCGCCCCAACTCCGTCGCTGTTGTCGGTGCATCTGCACGAGCGGATTCTATGGGTGAGTGGTCGCTGACGAACCTCAAGCGCGGTGGTTTTGCTGGCAACATCTATCCGGTAAATCCCGGGTACGACGAACTGCAGTCCTTGCGCTGTTACAAGAATCTGTCCGATCTGCCGGAAGTTCCCGAACTGGTTTTGTTCGCAGTCTCCGACCCGCGTATCGAGCAAGCCCTCGACGAAGCCATAGCACTTGCCGTGCCAGCCGCCGTCCTGATGTCGTCGCTGCATATAGACGATGACCATGAACCACTGCTAAAAGATCGCGTTCGCCAAAAGATCCATGCTGCAGGAATGCTGGTGTGTGGCGCCAACGGCATGGGTTTCTACAATATCCGCGATAGTGTCTGGGCGTGTGGTTTCGACAGTCGTATGCATGCAGCACCGGGCAATGCGAGCCTGATCAGTCATTCCGGCTCCGGCATGTGCGGCATTATCGATTGCGAAGAAAGGCTCAGGCTTAACTTCGCCGTGTCGACGGGCAACGAGCTCAGCGTCTCTATGGATCAGTACCTGGACTTCGTTCTGGAGCTGCCTGAAACAAAAGTCGTTGGCTTGTTTGTGGAGACAGCCCGCAATCCACAGGGCTTTCGGGCCGCGTTGGAAAAGGCCGTGCAAAAACGTATTCCCATTGTTGCCTTGAAAGTGGGTCGTACCAGGAAGTCTGCCGAGCTGACTGTTTCGCACTCGGGCGCGTTGGCCGGTGATGATGCAACTTACGATGCATTGTTCGAACGATACGGTGTACATCGTGTGCAGGATATGGATGATTTTGCGACTGCGTTGATTCTGTTTGCGGAACTAAATCCGCTTGGACCCGGCGGGCTCGTCACGCTGCATGACTCTGGCGGCGAGCGTCAGTTAATGGTCGATCTCGCCGATGCTGCAGGGGTTCCATTGACTGAGCTTGGCGCTGACACCGTCGCTGCAATTGAGGAAGTGCTTGACCCTGAATTGCCAGCGGTTAATCCACTGGATGCCTGGAGTCGCGGTGGTGAAACCGCCGCTTCGCAAATGACGAATTGTCTCACCCTGATGATGCAGGACGACGGCGCTGCGCTTGGCGCTATCGCTATTGATCGGGCACCCGACGGGTTTATCTACCCAAGTCATATCGACCGCATGCGACATGCCAGCGAACTGTCCGGTAAATCGGTCGCGTTGGTTGCGTCGCGCCAGGGCACCGGGTGTGATCCGTTGGTCGTTGCAACAACACACAACGGTTTTCCTGTTGTAGACGGCGTTTCGACATTCCTGAGCGGTGTTCGCGGCTTGATGAACTACCGGGATTTCTTGCGCAGGCCGGTCATGAAAACTACAGTCGCAGATGATGACGCGATTGCGAGCTGGTCAAAACGATTGCAAGACAGCCCTTTGCTGGATGAAGCGCAGTCACTTTCATTATTACGCGACTTTGGAATTGCAGCAGTTCGATCGCAGGTTACAGACATCGAAAGCGAATTGACGGCGCTTGCACAGGACCTGGGTTATCCGCTTGTATTGAAAACTGCCAAATCAGGGGTCGCGCACAAGACCGAGCAAAAAGGGGTTGTTCTTGATATCCAGAACGAACAGCAACTCATTGATTCATATGAGGAAATCATATACAGATTGGGCCCACGAGTGATATTGGCAAAAATGGCGCCCGCCGGTGTCGAGATGTTTCTGGGTGCGCGCACTGACCCGCAGTTCGGCCCCGTCGTCATGTTCGGTTTTGGCGGCGTACTGGCCGAAGTCATCGCGGACGTTGTCTTCGCACTGCCGCCGTTTGACGCCGCTTACGTCCGTCGGCGCCTCAATGAACTAAAATTACATGCGCTACTGGATGGCGTGCGCGGCAGCCAGGCATGCAACACAGATGCATTTTGCATCATGGCGGAAAAATTCTCGGTTATGGTCGACGCTTTGCGGGACGACCTGAGTGAGATTGATGTAAATCCGGTTATTGTAGGTAACAAGGAATGTCTTGCGGTTGACGCGTTAATCGTTGGTCGAAACAAAGGTGAAAATAGTGAGCATTGAAAAACTTGCAGAACACAGTCTGGAGCAATGGCAAGGTATTGCACAACGTGAGCTGAACTCAGCAGAGACCAGGTTTTTCATTAATGGTGAATACAAAGATGCGATCGATGGCGGTCGCTTCGATACGATCAATCCTGCCAATCGCGAAACACTCGCGTCGATGTCTGCTGCGAATCAGAAAGACGTTGATCTGGCCGTCGCCGCAGCACGCAAGGCATTTCGCTCCGGCTGTTGGTCACGTATGGCGCCGCGTGAGCGGATGGATATTCTGTACCGCTACACCCGCTTGATCGAAGAAAACGCGGAGCAACTTGCCGTGCTCGATACGCTTGATATGGGCAAGCCGATCAGCGATATGCTGGAAGTCGATATCCCTGCGGTTATCGAGACGATTCAGTTCATGGCGGAGTACATCGACAAGATCGAGGGCAGCGTCACCAATACCGAATCCGACGTCATGCACTATGTGTTGCGGGAGCCTATCGGCGTTGTGGGTGCAATATCTCCCTGGAACTATCCGCTGCTGATGGCCATCTGGAAGGTTGCACCTGCACTGGCTGCCGGCAATACTGTCGTCCTCAAGCCAGCTGAGCAGGCACCACTTTCCTGCCTGCGAATGGCAGAACTTTTTGTTGAAGCCGGCGGACCGCCAGGTGTTTTCAATGTAATAAACGGCATCGGTGAAGTCGCTGGTAAGGCACTCGCATTGCACAATGACGTGGACAAGGTCACTTTCACCGGCTCGACGGAGGTCGGCAAGCTCATGTTGCAATATGCCGGTCAGTCAAACATGAAGCGGGTTTCGCTTGAGTGCGGTGGCAAATCTCCACAGGTCTTTATGGCTGACATGGCCAACCTCGAACGTGCGGTCGAAGCGGCCTATCACGGTATCTACGCCAATATGGGTGAAGTGTGCAATGCGGGGTCGCGGTTGCTTGTCGAGAGACCTATTTACGACGAATTCGTGGAGCGTTTTATTAGTGAAGGCAAGGGCGCTTACGTAGCTGGCGATCCGCTGGACCCGAAGATCAATCTGGGCCCGTTGGTAACAGACGAAGCACAACAACGCGTCATGTCGTTTATCGAATCAGGAAAAAAAGAGGGCGCAAAACTGCAATTTGGTGGTGACGCTCCTGAACTGAACGGCGCATACGTTAATCCAACCCTGTTTACCGACGTGAACAATGATATGCGCATTGCGCGCGAAGAAATATTCGGGCCGGTTGCCTCTGTTCTGCCATTCGACGGAATTGATGAGGCAATTTCTATTGCCAATGACACGATATACGGATTGGCAGCCGGTGTCTGGACAAGCAACCTTACGGTGGCTCATCGGCTCGTCCGGGAAATAGAGGCGGGGGTTATCTGGGTCAACAGCTTCGATGAGGGCGACATGACGCAACCTTTTGGCGGGTACAAACAATCCGGCAATGCCCGCGACAAATGCGTTGAAAGCCTGCTGAGTTACACACAAAGCAAATCAGCATGGATTCGCCTGTCTGAATGAGCAAGATTCTTTTCCAGAAATGTGGGTCCATCGGGGAGATCAAACTCAACCGGCCCGATAAGCTGAATGCTATTGATAGCGAGATGCTCGACGGGCTGGATGCGGCTCTGGACAATGCTGCTGCAGACGATGACATACGCGTACTTATTCTGAGTGGAGAGGGTCGCGCATTTTCCGCTGGATTCGATCTCGATACGGGCAGTGCTGCTGCCAATGAGTCCCAGGTTGAATTCATGCGTCGGGAACTGCAACGCGACTTCGACCTCATCATGCGATTCTGGGATTTTCCGAAACCGATTGTTGCTGCCGTACACGGCTACTGCCTGGGCAGCTCGATGGAAATTACAGCCGTCTGCGACATTACCATTGCTGCCGAGGACACTCGATTTGGTGCCCCGGAAGTACGCTATGGCAGTGGTATCGTCTGCATGATTCTGCCGTGGATCATCGGCCAGAAAAATGCACGGGAATTGTTGCTGACGGGCAGTGACAAAATTGACGCACGCAGGGCGGAATCCATCGGCCTGGTGAATCGTGTCGTAACGGCAGATAGTTTTCTGCAAGAGGCGCGCTCTGTTGCAGAGGAAATCGCACTAAACGATCCACTCGCTGTTCGACTGACGAAGAAAGCAATCAACCGCAGTGTCGAAATTGCAGGATTGCGACAGGCTCTCGATGAGGCGCTCGAAGTCGATATCGAAATTGAGTCGACTGAAACAGCCGAATCGAAAGAGTTTGCTCGTATTCTTGCAAGCGACGGGCCAAAAGCCGCACTGCAATGGCGTGCGGCGAAATTACCAGGGAAATAAAGTAATCTCAGTCACATGTTCATAGTCTATTCTGACGATCACAATCTGCACGATGGCCTGCTGGATCCCAGGGGCGACAAGTGGAGTGCCAGCTCTGAATGTCCTGCGCGAGCGAACAACATCCTCAGCACAATGCGTGAGCAGGGCTTTGGTGAGCTGATAAACCCCAGGCCGTTTGATGAAGACAAGCTGACAGCCATACACGACAGGAAGTATCTGGAGTTTCTGCAAACCGTCTGGCAGGAATGGGTCGATGCGGGCGATGATGGTGCTAACGCCAGGCCTGACACGTTCGTTGGCGCTGGCATGCGGCGTGCTGATACGCAAACCATTTACGGCAAGTTGGGTCGCTACTCATTCGATGCGACCTCGCCGTTTGTTGCCGGCAGCTGGCAGGCGATTCGAACTTCTGCAAATATTGCGCTGACCGGGGCGGAGCTGGTTAGTGGTGGTGAGCAACGAGCGTTCGCTCTGTGCAGACCGCCCGGGCATCATGCAACGATCGACTACTGTGGTGGCTATTGCTACCTCAACAACACCGCACTGGCGGTACAGTCACTACTTGATGCAGGTGCTCGCAAAGTCGCAGTACTGGATGTCGATTATCATCACGGCAACGGCACGCAAAGCATTTTTTATGAGCGCAACGATGTGTTGACCATTTCATTGCATGCCGATCCGCGACTTGAGTATCCGTATTTTCTTGGTTACGAAGATGAGCCCGGTGAGGGTGTTGGTCACGGCTTTAATATTAACTATCCATTACCTTTCGGCACAGACTGGGAGCAGTACAAGGTCGCGCTTGCGGAAGCACTCAGTCGTTTGTCGGGTTTTGCACCGGATGCACTCGTTGTCGCCCTGGGGGTGGATACATGTGCCGGTGAGCCAACCACACACTTTGGTATTACGACTGCTGATTTTCTGCAAATGGGAAAAACAATCGC
>QNFK01000036.1 GCA_003645495.1 Gammaproteobacteria bacterium | reverse complement strand
TTTTATGCTATTGCGGTTCGTTTTGTTTTACGGGTCCACCGACTCACCAGTTTTGCTTACATGACTTTCGTCGTTACCGAGAGCTGCATCAAGTGCAAACTGACCGACTGTGTCGAGGTTTGCCCGGTCGACTGCTTTCATGAAGGTCCGAATATGCTCGTCATCGACCCGGACGAGTGCATTGACTGCACGCTCTGTGAGCCGGAATGCCCGGTAGAAGCCATTTATTCCGAGGATGAAATTCCTGCCGGCCAGGAGCAGTACCTGCAACTGAACGAGGAGCTGTCCCGGGAATGGCCGGTCATTACAGAAATGAAGGACGCCCCGGAAGATGAGGCTGAGTGGCGCGAGGTCAAAGACAAACTCCAGTATCTGGAACGATAAAGTCGGTCGACCACCAGGAGCTGGTTGCATAACACCGTAATTTGAGCCCCCGTTTTTCCTGAAAGTAGCTTTTCCAGCCCAATTCCCCTGTTGAAGCAGTCCCGGGCACATGCTGTAATGTGTATGATATCTACAATCTATACACATGGTGAATCAGTATGCGCACCAATATAGTCATCGATGACGAACTCATGAGCCAGGTCATGAAACTTACGGGTCTGCGGACGAAACGTGAGGCCGTGGAGCTCGGGCTCAAGGCCCTGCTTAAACTGAAAAAACAGGAAAGCATCAGAAATTACCGCGGCAAACTTGACTGGCAAGGCAATCTTGATGACATGCGAACTGA
Source organism: Gammaproteobacteria bacterium (assembly GCA_003645495.1). Classification (GTDB taxonomy): domain Bacteria; phylum Pseudomonadota; class Gammaproteobacteria; order Steroidobacterales; family Woeseiaceae; genus SZUA-117. The sequence continues at coordinate 9,142 of QNFK01000036.1, read as the reverse complement.
CAAATGATCATGGTCGATTCGAGCGTATGGATCGACTACTTCTCAGGCAAAGACACATCGGGCGCTGAAAAACTTGACTCCCTGCTTGGCGATGAACTTATTGCCATCGGCGACCTGATTCTTGTCGAAGTGTTGCAAGGCTTTAGAACAGATAAGGATTTTCGACAGGCAAAGCGACTGCTACTGTCTCTCGCCATCGTTAACATACTTGATACTACTATTGCCCTGAAAAGCGCAGCGAACTTCCGCACGCTCAGGAAAAAGGGAATCACCGTACGCAAGACGATAGACACGATCATCGCAACCTATTGCATTGAGAATAAGCTTCCCCTATTGCATTCCGACAAAGACTTTCAGCCTTTTCATCAGCACTTGAAACTGAAGAATGCTCTCGCAGGCACATAGCTGAAATCGAAAACGGGTTCCCAAGCGATTTTCAGCTATTAATTGAATATACGGTAATTGGATCCGACCCCATTTCCTCAACTATTGAACAAACCTCTCCAACACAGCTTCGCGCAACAAGTCGGGCGGTAACAAGCCCTGTTCAAGAATATAGTCATGGAACTCGCGTTGATCGAAATCATTACCCAGCACTACTTCGACCTCGGTGCGTAATCTCATCAGGTTCATATAGCCGAAGTAATAGGAAGTCGCCTGACCCGGCATCAGAAACGAATATCGATCAGCTTCGGAAGTTGCCATTGGCAATGACAATGCGGTCTGCTCAACCATAAAATCTACTGCCTGTTCGGGCGTTAGCTGTCCGGTATTTATCATTGGGTCCATGAACATACGTGCCGCGCGCATCAGGCGGGTAAACAGATTGAACAACTGCGCCTCCTGCGGCAGGTATTCATGCATGATGGCCTCTGCATACAGGCCCCAACCCTCTGCGTTTGCACTGTTAAAGGCAAACAATGCTCTGGCCAGGGAGGTACCGTTTTCAACCAGGCTGGCAAACTGCAGCTCATGACCCGGCCGCGCCTCGTGCACAGTCAGTGCCCAGGTAATCGCATCGTGACTCCAGTCGTCCATGATGGCATCCCCTTCCAGGGAAGGATTAGTCTGCACCAGGACAAACTCACCGTACTGGCCCGTATTGTTAATCAGCTGCGGCGGACTCATGAAAGGCGCTGGTACAGCGGCGGATTCCGCTTCAGTTGCCAACCGAATGGACGCATCACGCTCGGGCAAAGTAATAATATTTTCGCGACGAATGATATCTTCTATTTGTGCCAGGCGACCTTTGTAAACTTCAAGAATTTCATCTTGTGGAATTTGCTCTGCCTTGAGCTTGCGCATAACCGGAACAAGACGCTTGTCTTCCCAGCCACGGTCTTCTGCGATACGAAAGGCCAGGGCTTTCATTTCACTACGGATAAACTGATAGCCATACTGCGCTTCAGCGATCAGTTCTTCAGGGGTTGCTCGCACGCCAAAGTTCTTTAAATTATTGGCGTATACCTCAGCCGGCAATTGATTATTCTGCCGCGCCCTCGGGAGCATCTCCTCACTCACCCACTCGGAGTACTCGGTTAGCTGGTCTTCAAGCTTGCTAAACTCGTCTTGCCAGCCGGCCAGATCGACGCGCTCAAACATCGCCTTTACACCGGCAATGTAACGCGGTGCGTCCGAAAGATCCTTCTCCAACTCACCCTTATAGGGGCCTGCCAGCCCGGCCACATCGAAGCGCTCGCGGGAACGCGCTTTGGCTAACTCGGTGACCCGTGTAAATCCGTCCTCTGAACCATTGTATTTGCGAAGCCTTTCCAGCGCTTTGACGTAACGCTCCCTGTCATTGCGCGGATCCAGCAGTGCATTGAAGCTACCAAACATGGCCCGATGTATATTGAAGTAGGGCAGCATGTACTTGTTGTCTATTCGACGGGTTTCGATTTCGTCATTTAGAGACCGAATCAATATCTCAAGATCCTGCTTAACTTTCGGATGGGTCTCTGCGGCGAGCCTTTTTTTCATTTCGACCAAAAGCCCGCGATCGTTCGCGTCCTGCCGCTCGGTGTAATTGGCATTGAGATCGAACACATCCCCGTCGAACTCGCTCAGGCCGGCTCTGGCAATTGACTCTGGCTGAAAGGCGGCCTGGCTTCGCAACACCACCATCGCATTTTTATCACTGTCCTCTATCCAGTCAGCAAATACCGAACCTGCGACAAGCAGGCTAATAACTAGCACCAGTGAACGAATCAATCTGTCCATGGGGGTTCCTCTTGAAAAGTATGCAACGAAGCGTAGCAGCGCAGCCGCGGTTGGTCACGCATTCTTCCCAGGGTGAGAAGCGAAGATAAAGGGGTCGAATCCAATTGTTGCGTATTCGGATCCGACCCGTGTTCTGCGTGATTGGGTTTATGCCGTTTTCTAGTGTTCGGCAATCACGGCAAGATAACGTCTGTTTGTTTCTCGGTCAGCAATTTCTGCGACAGCAATGGATACGTCTCCATTTCCAGAGTAAAGTGAGTCGAAAAAGGGGGGTAGAAATGAACGAAGGATTTGATCCAGACGTCGTCACAGCATATGAGCGTGATACGTGGAACAGATGCGCAGATGACTACGCAGACACATTCGCTGGAATCACGGGAGAAACGGTTCCTTTGCTTATCGAATCTGCGGGGATTGGCGCCGGGAGTCAGGTTCTCGAAATCGGCTCGGGGCCCGGGCATGTTGCTGACATGCTGGTGCAGGCCGGCGCGAGCGTTACCGGGGTGGATTTTTCAGCAAACATGGTGGACGTCGCACAAAGCAGCTTTCCTGGGATAATTTTTCAGCAAGCGGACGCAGAGGAACTTCCTTTCGAGGCGGAGTCGTTTGATGCTGTCGTCGCCAACTTTGTGGTGCACCACCTCGCCCGGCCTGAGACGGTCTTTCGCGAAATTAACAGAGTGCTCAAACCGGGGGGTCGGTTTGTGTTTGCAGTGTGGGGCGCCCCGGAGGAACAAAGCAGCATTGGTGCGTTCTTCGGCGCCGTCATGGCTCATCATGATATGGATGAGCTTCCGCATGGGCCGTTGTTCGGGGTGACGGAACGGAGCGTCTATGAGCCGTTACTCACTCAAGCAGATTTGCAGGATTGCCAGCTATCTATTCACGAGATGATCTGGAAAGCCGATTCGCTTGAGCCGGTGCTGAAGGGCTTTTGGGACTGGGGCGACATGGCTGCATTGCCGGCGGAGACGCAGGCGAACATAAAAGAGACGACACGGGACAATTCTAAAGCGTATGAAAAGGATGGGCGGTATGCATTTCCTCATGCGATTCTGTTTGGCCGCGCATCGAAAGCATAGTTCCAGGATGATGCATGGATTCCTGATCTCCTTGGGCCTGGCATGACAGATCATGACGGGAAAAAACGCTTCATCCCAGGAAGCAGGTTCTCTTCAAGTTTGTACTGCTGTGCGTATTGCTGGTCAGTTATTTTGTCTATCTAAGTTTCAAATACGGCGTGGCGACAGGTGGAATCGCGTCTGCTCTAACCTGGTCTTTTTTCGTTCTGTGCACACCGATTGCGGACGCTGGATTCCTTTTAGATTTTCCACTCAGGCTTATTTTTGGAATCCGAATGCTGTTTTCGGAAATTGCTGTCTGGACGCTGGCAATCACCGTGAATGTTGTGGCACTGCTTTTCTTCGCTGAATATTACGAAACGACGAAGCTTACGATGCTCTTGCAGGCAATTCTTACTACGCCTTTTCCGTATTGGGCTATTATTTTGCTGTCCGGTACCGGCACTTTTCTTTCGATTCGCTTTGCCGATGAACTCATGGATGTTGTTCATCACAGGGACAGAAACTTTTTCCACAGGCATGCGTTCAAGCATGAGATTCTTATTATTGTGTTCTTCGTAGTTGTGCTAATTGGGTACTACGAACTCATCGTATCGCTTGGAATAGAAAACGATTTCTGAGTGATGGGTAACACGCCAAGCAACCGACAGGCTATCAGTCCCAGCGATAACTCCAGGCTACCGTAAAAGTATCTGAGTCATTACTAATGCGACCGATGACGCCGGTGTGGGCGAGAAATTTCAACAGATGCTTTGAGTTCAGGCCGATTGTCCAGGTCAGCCCAAGTCTTGAATTATTTTGCCGCGTCGAGGATGGCGCATCATCCTGAAACGTGTCCCCACCAAAAAAATAGTTAGCGCCCAGAGAGACCCACTGACGTGGTGTCAGGTCATAGATCACGTGGGATTGGATATTATAAAGTGGATCCTGAGCCAGGTTTACGTCATCCAAAAAGTCGCTGTTGTCGGTGAAAATACGAACGCCCGCAGCGAATTCAAAACTCCACTTGTTCACGGGGATTGATACACCGATCTCCGGTTTTATGTACCAGCGATTTGCACCGACATTCAGCAGTTTGTCGGCATCATATTGCCCGGTTGGCATGCCTATTTGTACACTGGCGCCAACCACGGCCGTTCTTTTTCGTCGCACGAACTCTCGTAATTCGGTAGCTGGAGCACCAATGAAATTGTAGCTCACTCGCAACGACGTATCCGCGAGACCACAGACCTCTCTACTCGCCCGCTCACCGTTAAGCAAAGCACTGCCCGCGACGCAAGCATAGGGCAGCAGGAAATCAACGGAGGCTGATTTGCCAGCTATGGAAAATGTGCGCAAGTAAGCCAGTGCGGGACCGTCGACGCGTATCTTCGCGTCTGTTAGCGGTACCGAGGAAGAAAAGTTTACGTCGCCTTCCGAATACACGAAGGCAAGGGCGAGGAAGTTTTGGCCGACAGGAATATTTGTATAACGTCGTGGATCCAGGTCCTGTGCGTTTGCGTTGCTGAACAAGAGCATCGTGATGACCACGAGAATTAATTTATTACTATAGAGTTGTGTGCGACTCATGAAACGACGAAGACTGTCAGACCCTTACCAATTGGCGCTCACGTAAACGAACAGTCCTTCGTAACTGGTACGCAGGCTGCCGTTCCAATCTGATTTGTTGATACCGACATCAAGGTTAAAATCGTTGTAGTTCATGCCAATGCCGAAGTTTTCAAACATTTGGTAATTAAGCCCAATCGATGCATTGGTCATGGTGCCATCGTACTCGCCAACACTGGCACTGAACCAGTCATAACGAGCCCGCATAGCCCATTTCGGGCTCCATGAGTATCTATACCAGGCGCCGATATTTGGTAACGGCGCGGCGACGCGCACCGACTCCCTTGTGAAAAGAGTTTCTCCCCCGGTGATGATGGCAGTGCCTTCGATGAAGGCGCCGATTTCAAGCCAGTGAAATCCGAGTCCAATACCAGCGTCGTGACGCTCGCTGGTAGCAAAATCGCGTCCAAAGAAAACACGAAATAACGAGAAATCCTGACCAGCACTCACGTTGCTTCCTTGCTCGAAGATAACGTCTTCCCATTCGACGTCCTCCTCCAATACCGCACGTGTCGCGCCGCTCGATTCGAAATACTGTGTTAACAACGACCATTTCTTGCCGAAACGCCAACCGAACTCGAGATCAAAAGTCTCATCGGACTTTCTGAGATTGAGTTCATCTTCGAAATCGATGTCTCTATCCTCCGCGGGGCTACTGCCATTAACTCTTAGGCGGAACTTCCTATCCGGGAAGAAAACACCCAAATCCAGAAAAAACTTCTCGGTCAGGTAAGGATGAACATTGCTGGTCTCCTGCGCATACAGGATACTCGTATCAGCTACGAGCAAAGTACAGGCAAGGGTCAAACCCTTTACATAATTAATCATCGAGGGGTCCGCATCTTATCGTTATTCTCTGGACCACCAGCATAGCCGCTGTGCTGGTATCAATTCCCTATTCTACAGTAACTGACTTCGCCAGGTTTCTCGGTTGATCAACATCCGTGCCCTTCAGTACAGCTACATGGTATGCGAGTAGCTGTAGCGGAATCGTGTATATGATCGGCGCCTGGAAATCCTCGACGAGCGTCGGCATACGCATGTCATGCAGGCCGATACGATCGCCAAATTGTACGCGTGGGTCCGCAAATACGTATAGTTCACCGCCGCGTGCATCGACTTCATGCAAATTGCCCTTCAGTTTCTCCAGCAGGTCATCGTCCGGGGCAACTGCTATAACCGGCATATCTTCGTCTACCAAGGCCAACGGCCCGTGTTTCAGCTCTCCTGCCGCATAGGCTTCCGCATGTATGTAGGAGATCTCTTTGAGTTTGAGGGCACCCTCCATAGCTATCGGGTTTTGTACGCCGCGACCCAAAAACAGTGCGTGCTGTTTGTCTACAAAATGTGTCGCGAGCGTTTCGATCGCCGAATCGAGCGTCAGAACCTGTGTGATCAGGCCGGGCACCTCCGCGAGTTGTTCAACCAGGACTCGTTCCTGCTCTGCACTCAGACCATTCCTGCGCGCGAGTGAAATTGTCAGCAACGCAAGTGCTGCAAGTTGTGTTGTGAATGCTTTTGTTGACGCGACACCGATTTCCGGACCGGCGTTCGTCATCATTACCAGCTCGGACTCACGAACCATCGAGCTCTCAGGCACATTGCAGATGGCCAAAGTGGAAACATAGCCCGCGTCCTTCGCTGCCCTGAGAGCCGCAAGGGTATCGGCCGTTTCACCGGACTGGCTGATCGTCACGAACAACGTGTTTTCAGGCACCACCGGTGATCGATAACGGTATTCACTTGCGATCTCAACCGTGCAAGGCAGCTTGCACAAATCCTCGATCCAGTAGCGTGCAACCAAACCAGCGTGATAGCTGGTGCCACAGGCAACGATATGTACACCCCTGGTTTGATCCAGTACTTTTATTGCCGCTGGTCCAAAGGCAGCATCCAGCACCTTGCCGTTGGCAATTCTGTCTTCCAGGGTTCGGGCGACGGCTTCGGCCTGTTCGTGAATTTCTTTTTGCATGTAGTGATTAAAATCGCCACGTTCGGCAGCGTCGGCAGTGAGCTCACTCTCTTTAACAGGTCGCTCGACTTCATTGCCTTCTGCGTCATAAATTGTAATGGCTGTTCTCTGCACAACCGCAATGTCACCTTCGTCGAGAAACATGAAATTGCGCGTGACAGGTAGCAGTGCTGCTACGTCACTCGCCACATAGTTTGCGCCTTCGCCGATACCGATTACGACTGGGCCTCCCGCCCGCGCGAGTATCAGTTTGCCCGGCTCACTGGCACTCATTACGGCGAGAGCGTATGCACCTTCCAGTTCATCGATTGTTTTCTTAACCGCAGATAACAGTTCGCCAGTTTCATTCAGGTGGTGTTTGATTCGATGGGCAATGACTTCGGTATCGGTTTCCGACTCGAATTCGTAACCGAGTTTCAGCAGATCATCCCGTAATTCTTCAAAATTTTCGATGATGCCGTTATGCACAACCGCGATATCCTCCCGGGACATGTGCGGATGCGCATTGTTTTCGTTAGGCGCGCCATGAGTTGCCCAGCGCGTGTGTGATATGCCGCTGAAACCTTGTAACGGTTCTTTATCGAGTGCGTTCTGGAGTTCCTGGACCTTACCCACGCGACGCAAGCGGTTGATAACGTCGCCATTACCAATCGCTATTCCAGCAGAATCGTAGCCCCGATACTCAAGCCGGCGCAGGCCTTCCATGAGTATTGGCACAACATCTCTTTCGGCAACAGCGCCGACGATTCCACACATTGAGAGCTCTCCCGGGGTTTGTCTCAGCTATCGCGGTGGGCCAGATTGCATGAGTTCGGATCAATGAGCAAGGGGCTGCCTGTCACTTTAAAGGGAGCGTATTAACTCATTGATAAGATTACTGTTTATTTGTCCTTAGCAGGCGCCTTCCAGCTCATGATCGTTACCTGTTTGGTGCGCTCAAGGGTCAGTTTGCCGGCCGGTGCCGGCTTGGAAATCGTAGAACCTGCACCGATGGTTGCACCTTCACCAATTTCTACAGGGGCAACAAGCTCGACGCCTGAGCCGATAAAAGCGCCATCACCAATGATTGTCTGGTGCTTGTGCACGCCGTCATAGTTACATGCAATGGTTCCCGCGCCGACATTAACATTTCGCCCGACGGTAGCATCACCGATGTAGCTCAGGTGGTTGACCTTACTGCCATCTGCGATCGTGCTTTTCTTTACCTCAACGAAGTTGCCGATCTTAACTGTATTGCCCAGTGATGCGCCTGGTCTGAGCCGCGCAAAGGGACCAATCTCACAGTCGTTACCTGTTGTCGCACCTTCAAAATGACAGTTGGAGTGAATTATGGTCCCGCTGCCAATTTGGCAGTCACGAATCAGGTTATTCGACTCAACCTTCACATTGTCGTTCAGGGTGACGTCGCCCTCAAAGATTGCGTTCACATCTATGAACACATCCTTGCCACAGGTCAGGTTGCCGCGTATGTCAACGCGGTCCGGATCTGCGAACGTCACACCTTGCTCCATGAGTTCATCTACCAGTCGTCTTTGTAGCGCCCGCTCCGCTTCAGCAAGTTGTCGCCTGTCATTTATTCCCATTGTTTCCACCTGGTCATCCGTTATGACGCCATGTACGACGATGCCATCAGCGACCGCCATACCGACGACGTCAGTCAGGTAATACTCTCCCTGGCTGTTGTCATTGTTCAAATTTCCCAGCCATGTTTTCAGTTTGTCGGCCGAACAACATATGACGCCGGTGTTAATTTCATTGATCGACTTTTCAGTATCGCTAGCATCCTTTTCTTCGACACTTTTCATGACGGCGCCATTTTCACGCACGATACGACCGTAGCCGAACGGATCGTCCAGCTCGACTGTCAGCAACGCAACTTCATCATCGTCGCAACTGGACAGCAGCTTTTGTAATGTTGTTGTCCGCAACAAGGGACCATCGCCATACAACACGAGCACACGATTGCCGTCCGGCGTTTCCGGCATCGCCTGCTGTACGGCATGGCCGGTTCCGTTTTGCTCCGCCTGCAATGCCCAGCGAATGTCCTCGTGCTCGAAAGCAGCCCGGACGTCCTCGCCACCATGCCCATAGACGACACAAATATCCTCCGCACCGAGGCTGCGTGAGATATCGATGACATGCTGCAGCATAGGTCGACCGGCCAGGGGCTGCAGGACCTTGGGTTTTGCGGAATTCATGCGTTTGCCCTGACCAGCGGCCAGGATGATGATGCTGGTGCTCAAGCGGTACTGCCTCCCTC
>QNFK01000035.1 GCA_003645495.1 Gammaproteobacteria bacterium | reverse complement strand
TATGCCTACGTAATACTCCGAATAGCCACCAACCCACCCGTTTGCTATGAATTACCGAAGCAACGGGCACCCCAATGACAACAGTCACAGGCTCTCAAACCAGAACCATTCTCGGCCAGCTGACGCTAACGCTGGAATATCCCAGGTGGCTGATCGAACGGGACGTAGACTTCAGCGACTGTGTCAATTCCGGTCATTACAGCGAGTTTCTGCCAGCCTGCAAAGACTGTAGATTTGGCCCGGGCTGTAAGTGGCTGAACAGCGCGCGTAGCGCCGACACTTCGGACGCACCATTGCCCGAACTCATCGCCGCGTTGAGTGGAGCCATCAAATACATCAGCGAGCGCAAGATTGCCGGCCATGGGCGCCATTGCGATTGTGAGACCTGTCAATGGCTGGTGTCGGCACGGACACTGATGCGCTCTCTTGATCGATAAGACATAAGCCAGCCACCCACTCCATAGATATATACGTGATGATCATCACGCCCTCTCCAGCGCCACACAATTACACTGACACCCAGGTAATTTCTCGCCCGCACCATAAGGTACGCACGGAGTATCAGATGAGTATCCGCTTTGTATTGTCACTATCTATCGCGTTGCTGCTGTCAGCTTGTAGCGGTAGCAGTGATTCCCCTGCCCCGGTTCCTCCAGCAGGTGGCGGCGCTACCCTGAGTATTGACGCAACAAACGCAAAACCGGCACTCAGGATCGCCTATGGCGCAACCGCACAGTCAGTCGATACTGGTGGCCTGGTCGACGAATCCGGCATTGCCTCGACCCCTGACGGTGGTTTCTCAAAACCAACTGCCAGCAACGGAGCGTCCGACATAGTTGCCCGCTTCATGCAAAAAGATCCAGTTGGCCCGTTCATCGAAGACTGCATTCCGAGTGGCACCACCACAATTAACCTTGATGTGGATCCAGTGTCTTTCCTCGCCGGTAGTTTGTCGATTGGCGATCAGATTTTCGTCGATTACGCAGATTGTGACAACGGCCTGGGAGAGGTCTTGAACGGCAGAATGGAATTCACCGTCGCCAACTACGCGGGTGACCTGGCGCTCGGCCTTTATCGCCTGGAAATGGATGTTCTCCTTTTCGATTTCGCGGTGACTACCGCGACGGATACTATGACCAGCAACGGTGACTCAACGGTCGTAGTGGATACAACCGGCAATCCGATGGTCCTCTTGTCAATCAGCGGCAACTCGTTGGCAGCGGTTTCCGCGGCAAGCACCGAAACAGTAACCAGTTTCCTGACAACGCAAACGGTCGATACCAGCGTTATCCCGGAACCATACACACTGGACTCATCCGGAACCGTTAACAGTTCGCAGCTCGCCGGCGTTATCGATTTTGCAACGCTGACGACGTTCCAGGGCATGGGAGCGGCATATCCATATGCGGGCATACTATTGGTAACCGGCGAGGGCAGTGCAGTAAAACTCATCGCACTCTCTGACAGTACCGTACGTATCGAAACCGACCCTGACGGCGATGGCGTATTCGTGCTCCTGGAAGAAACGACCTGGGACGATATAGCGCTCTAACCTGCCAGCAGTGCGTTAAGATGCTCCTGAATTCAGCATTCAGGAGCAGCGCATGTCTTCAGAGAGTTTTTCAGGCAGTTGCCTGTGTGGCTCCGTGACCTATGAGATTACCGGCACGCCGCGGTTTTTCTTTCATTGCCACTGCCGTCGTTGCCGCAAAGCGAGTGGCACCGGTCACGCCAGCAATATAATCCTGAAGCCGGATACGATTGAGTGGACCCAGGGCGAGGATCTGCTCAACAGCTACACCGTGCCGGACGCGGAGCGCTTTCGCACCGTTTTTTGCACCACTTGCGGCAGTCCGTTACCGCGGGTGGCGCCGGACCTCAGCATCGCAGTGATTCCGGCCGGTTCGCTGGACAGTCAACCGGCCATCAGCCCCTCAGCCCGGATTTTCTGGGAATCACGTGAGAGCTGGTCCTGTGATTCCGGCGAAATCCCAACCTGGGACGAGTACCCGCAACAGCCCTGATATGGTGATCCAGGCAGGAACTCGCGCTGCGTTGTTGAGTCGAACAATCCTCTGTATTCTGCAAACTCAAAAGAATTCAAATAGCCACGGTGGAGAAAAGTAATGACTTATAAATTCCCGGTTGCAATTATCCTTGCGGCGGCATCAATGATGGTTGCGTGCGGCCAGTCAGAACCCGAAGCAACACCGGCACCAGAACCGGCTGCCGAACCTGCAGCGGCACCGGAACCGGCTGCAGATTTGCGCTCAATGCTTGCCAGTGACTCCCGTTCTGCGGAAGACCAGGCTCGCGATGCGGGCAGGAAACCAGCGGACGTCGTCGAATTTCTCGGCATTGAACCTGGCATGGCCGTCATCGACGTCATAGCAGCAAGTGGTTATTACACAGAAGTACTGTCGCTCGCGGTAGGCTCTGACGGCAGCGTCGTAGCACACAATCCGGCTTTCGTCCTGGAGTTTCGTGAAGGCGCGAATGAGAAAGCAATTGCCGCAAGACTGGCTGACAACCGCCTGCCTAACGTTACCAGGCTAAACAAGGAGTTCGAGGAACTCTCGGCGGATGATGGCCCGTTCGATGCTGCGATCACTGCACTCAACTTTCACGATCTTTACAACGGTCGCAGTCCCGAAGATGCCCTTGCCGTTTTGCAGATTATCCATGGCATGTTAAAGCCCGGTGGCGTATTCGGCATCATCGATCATGCTGGCGTGGCCGATGCGGACAACGAGGCACTGCATAGAATTGAAGTCGCAAAAGCTATCGAAACGGCGACAGCTGCAGGGTTCGTCGTTGACGGGCAAAGCAGCATATTGTCCAACCCGGAAGACGATCACACCCAGGGTGTTTTTGCCGAAGGTCTCAGGGGTCACACGGACCGTTTCCTGCTGAAGTTACGTAAGCCAGCTGAATAGGCACAGCATGGCAGTCGCGGGCCGGGCCCGCGACTGCCAGTGCTTTTCAATGACGTGACCGCCGCTGCTTCTGCTGTCCGCCCGGTTGTCTACACATGCATTGCAATGCTGGCATTCGCCGGTAACTCGATCATTTGCAGGCTGGCATTGCGTGACGGTGCGATCGATCCGGCAACATTTACAACGATTCGCCTGCTGGCAGGCGCAATTGCACTGTTGCTTATCTTCAGCGTCGCACGCCGCAATACATCCTTTCGTTCTCACGGCAGCTGGCTGTCGGCGCTCGTGCTGTTTCTATATGCAGTTGCTTTTTCCTTCGCGTATATATCGCTCAGCGCTGGTACCGGCGCACTGATTCTCTTCGCATTCGTACAGGCCACTATGATTGTTATGAGCCTGTGGTCCGGGGATCGCCCATCCGCACCAGAATGGCTTGGCTGGACGCTGGCGTTTGCTGGCGTGGTCTGGCTGGTACTTCCCGGTGTCGAAGCGCCACCGCCCGGTGGCGCGCTGCTGATGGCCTTGTCCGGAATCGCCTGGGGTATTTATTCCATTCGTGGACGCAAAGAATCGGATGCACTCGGCTCCACGACTACCAATTTCCTGTTGTCTGTAGTTTTTGTTATCGCGTTGGCGGCGGTAACCTTCGCCAATGCCGATATCAGCATGCGTGGCGTACTGCTTGCGGTTTTGTCCGGTGCGCTGACCTCCGGCGTCGGCTATGTCGTCTGGTACGCGGCACTTGAATACCTCAGCGCAATGCAGGCCGCGATGGTGCAATTATCCGTGCCCGCGATCGCGGCTGCGGGCGGCGTCGCGCTGCTCGCCGAACCCGTCTCAATGCGCCTGTTGGTGTCCTCCGCCCTGGTCCTGGGCGGTATTAGCATTGCCGTCACTCAAAAGTCAAAAAAGATAAGCAATTCATAATCTTGCCGCTTCCGGTATTATGTGAACTGGTGCAGAGAACCAGCAGGCCAGATACGCCAAAGTAAATGGCCGCTCGTGGTTTGTAGCTGGCTGGCAAAATTGATGGAAACTTGTGTAAAAACAACATGTTAACACTTGATTGACTGAGACTGATGCTGATAACACCGAATAGAACCAATCTGAACAAGATTGTCATCCTCAACCCCAAGGGTGGCTGTGGCAAAACGACTTTGTCGACCAACCTTGCGAGCTATTACGCAACTCGCGGGCCGGTTCCCGCAGTAATGGACTGTGATCCGCAAGGCTCGACAATGGCCTGGATTGAACGCAGGCCGGTCAGCCTGCCAGCGATTCATGGCATCGCAGCCTACAAACGCACCATGCAGGCGACGCGCAGCTGGCAGTTGCGTGTGCCGAACGAAACCACCAACCTGATTGTCGACTCACCGGCCAGCCTGACGAGCGATGATCTGCGCGAGGTAACCCGGGATTCCAGCAGCATACTGGTGCCGGTTCTGCCCTCTTCTATTGATATTCATGCGGCGTCAAGATGCATTGCCGATCTCCTGCTGGTCGCCAAGGTCGACCGCCGCGATCGAAAACTTGCTGTCGTGGCGAATCGCACCCGCAAGAATACAAAAAGTTTCCAAAAGCTCATGCGTTTTCTCGACTCGCTCGGTATTCCAATAATCGCGGTCTTACGTGACAGTCAAAATTTCGTGCACGCCGCCGAAGAAGGCATAGGCATTTGTGAAATGCAGCCGTACAAAGTACGCAAGGATATTGTAGAAATCGAAAAGATTGTGACCTGGCTTGACGGTTGGCAGGAACGCCGCTACAAGTCCGCGGAATCAAGCCTTATAGAGCAGGCACCAAACGTCACTGTTTTTCGCAAGCCCGGCGTCAGTTCCGGTTAGCCCGAACATTGCATGAGTGGGCTAAATCACTTCTCGCTTTGAATCGAAGCAAACAGATCCACATCAACATTACCGCCGCTTAAGACGACAACCGTTACTTTGTCGCGCATATCGATTTTTTTGCTCAATACTGCGGCCAAAGCAGCGACCCCGCCAGGTTCAATCACCAGTTTCAACTGCCGGAAGCCGAATCGCATTGCCGACCTGACCTCTTCATCCGTGACTACCAGGCCCGGACCCAGCAATTTCCTGTTGATGTCGAACGTAAGCTTTCCCGGAATCTCAACCTGTAATGCATCACAGATTGATATCGCTGTCATGTCATTGCATTCGCGCTGACCGGCGGCCAGTGACCGTGCCGTATCATCGAAACCTTCGGGCTCAACCGTGTGCACGCTGGTGCCTCTGGACATAGCTCGAATCGCAACAGCGCACCCCGCACTCAAGCCTCCGCCGCTGCAATTAATCAGCACCTGATCCGGGGTTTCGCCCAGCTCATCGCATTGCTGCATGATTTCCAGACCAACAGTACCCTGACCGGTAATAATGTCTGCATGATCGAATGACGGCACGACCTCGCAGCCGCGCTCTGCCGCAATTTCCCTGGCGATCGCCTCGCGATCCCCTTTGTACCGGTCATAAAGAACCGTCGTACCACCCAGGCGGCGGGTATTCTCAATTTTGGCCGGCGGCGCATCTTCGGGCATCACAATAGTCGTTTCAATACCGAGCATCGTGCCTGCGGCGGCTACGCCCTGGGCATGATTACCTGATGAGAACGCAACAACACCCTTGCCGGCCTGCTCCGGGCTGAGTTGGCTGAGAAGGTTGTAAGCACCGCGTATCTTGAATGAGCCCGTTCGCTGCAGGCATTCAGGCTTTAGCAACACCTTGCCACCGGCGATCTCGTCAAGCATGTGTGAGGAAATGAGCGGCGTTCGCACCACGATGTCGCTTAGCCGCTTCGCCGCTGCTTCGATGTCTCTTAATTCGACCAAGTCAGAGCTCCGCCGCAAGCCGGTCAATCTTGGCCGCACAAATGAAGTCGTTGTCCGACAGGCCACTGATCGCTGTCGTCGTGTAGATTATTCGGCAACTGCCATAGTTCACGATCATTTGAGGATGATGTCCCTCATTCGTTGCCACGAACGCGACGGCGTTGACGAATGCAATGGTTCTGCTGAAGGCCGGGAAATCAAAACTGCGCTCTATACTGGTCGCTGCATCGTTAAGTGCCCAGCCTTCATGTAATTCCGCAAGCAATCCCTCTGCCTCGACGGCGGATAGCGGTTTGACGCCGCCCTCACAGGGTTTGCATCTCTTGCCGGCCAGATCTGTCACAACACGTTCCTCGTAAATCGCGGAGAGCGACACTATAGGTTCTGTTGCAATGCTGCGCAAAAAAAAGACCAGCCCCGGTAAATAAAACCCGGGGCCGGTCAGGCGGAGACTCGTAATGAGTCACGGGGAACGCCCAGGGTTTTACATTGGGTTTGCTGCGAATGACGGATTGTCCTCGACGTACAACGTCAGGCTGACCTTGCGTTCAAACGCATAGCTGTCAACGTTTTCATCGATCGCCGCCGATTCGCCATGTGCTTCGACGTTGATTCGTGCTGTGGGGAAGCCGTAAGTAACCAGGACATCGCGCACGTACTCGGCACGTTTGACAGACAACTCCTGGTTGTAGACTTCATCACCGCGCTCGTCGGCAAAAGCATCAAGTTGGATCTTTATGTCCGGCATGGCCGCAAGCGACACCGCGAGCTGTTTCAGCCTGTCACCGGTTGCGTCAGTCAGCACGTACTCATCCGTACGAAACAACAAATCCATTTCAATACCGGCTTTCATGAGACTCAGCAATTCAGGCCGGGATACGTCTTTCATTCGCTGCAGATCAACACCAAGGCCGTCAATTTCGCTGTTCAACGCATCGATATCACCTTCGAGCTGAGACACGCGACTTTTAGAGCCGTTGAGCGATGAAGACAATGTATCGACTTCGGTATTGCGCTCATTAAACTCGTCACCGACTTTGGCACCGAAAGCAGCACCAACAATCATGCCAACCGGGCCACCGGCGATCGCGCCAATCGCAGCACCGACACCGACGCCAACACTCTCTTCCTTGGATGAGCCAGCGCCATCGGCAAAAGCCGGCGCCGCAGTCAGGCTCACAACCAGGCTAAGCAGAATAATCTTGTTACGCATTGTAATTTCCTCCGTGGATCGATGGCCCGTGTGGGCCGCCGTTGGAAAGTATTACAAGCTCAAAAGGAGGATCTGCGGGGGCAGGAAAGTGTCAGGTCCGCGATCAATAGTGACAAAAAGTGGCACTTGACCCGCATTGGTAACGGTAGCCGGGTCCTATCGATACTGGCTGTAACACTCGCGAACCCAGTTAACTGAGCGACGGTTTCCCCAATTCACCATATCTTCGGCCACGCGCGGTGGCAGCTGCAGGTTGGCATAGGTCGGATGATTCTCAGGTGTTGCAAGGGCCGCAAGCAAACTCGCTGCAGCGATATCGGCACAGGAAAACTGATTGCCACACAGAAATTTCCTGCCGTCAGACAGGAGACCGTCAAGCCAGTCCAACTCTTCTTCGACGATGCGTCTGGATTCCTGGCCTTGTTCGTAACCAAGATCCATTCCCTTAATCATTGCCTCGCAAATAACACGCCACGCCAAACCGACCGAAAGTTTCTGCAAAAACGGCAAGTCCTTTGTAAAGATTGGTCGTACCGATTTCGGATGTTCGACCAGTGCTTCGGAGTAATAGTAGCGACGGATGTGGACGCCGAGAATATCGTCGATGCGTTTTTCCAGGGCGAGGCATTTTTCGGCCGAGGATTCCGGGATCAGGTGTGCTTTTTCATTCGCCGCTGCAGTGTCTGCCCAACTTATGATTTCCGCCGAGCCGTGCACTACTTGCCCACCCGCGACCAGAATCGGGAGAGATGAGCCCTTGACTCCCAGCTTCCTGGCTATTTTTCGGTGGTGGCCTGGTGCCAGGTAGTTAATCTGATAATCAATATCCATGTAGTCCAGGGCCCAACGTGCTTTTTCGCAATAGTGGGAAATTGCGAAGACGTAGAGGGCTGGTTTTGGCATTGAATGATCCTTCAGTTTTGTATGTTGGCGACCTTAAATTTGTTTGCATTGCATGCAAACATCGCCCGTGCCGATAGATCGATAATCACGAAGATTGAGGGACCGCTCCGATCGTACGGCGGGCTCCTGCATTACGTTTTATCGACGAGTTCCGGTCTTCGCTGCAGATGATCAGTAACTTCCTCGTAAGCCAGTGCAAACTCAAGCGCACCTTGATCATCACCAAACGGTGCCATCACCTGCATGCCCATCGGCCTGCCGCGCTGGTCGAAGCCAGCCGGTACATTAACCACCGGAACTCCTGCGAGCGTGCCGCCGATGACGACCTCCATCCAGCGATGATAGGTGTCCATCTCCTTACCATTTATTTCTTTCGGCCAGTGGATGTCTTTGGAAAACGGAAACACCTGGGACGTCGGCACAATCAGAAAATCGTACTGGTCAAAGAGCGCGCGCAGGGCACGGAACCAGTCGGCTCGTGCAATGCCAGCCGCGTAGATATCTGCTGCGGAAGTATCAAAGGAACCCTCGATCTCCCAGATCGCCTCGGGCTTAAGCAGTCGTTTGGTTTCCGGATTGTCATAGAGTTCCCGCATTCCATGCCGTGTCCAGTGGCGCAACGTCAGCCATGTTTGCCACAGGCGATCCATATCGTACTGTGGCATGCACGGCTCGACGACAGCACCGTTTTCACTTAGCGTGCGCAAACTGGCTTCGCAGACGTCAAGCAAACCGGGTTCGGTAGGAAGGTAGCCTCCGTAGTCGCCCATCCAGCCGATCTTTAAGCCGTGCAGATTTACCGCCTTGAACTGATCCGGTGCTGGTAATTCGTCGCGAAGAGCAAGAGGGTGGCCCGGGTAATCACCGGCCATGCCTTGTAACAGCCGAATGGTGTCCTCAGTGTTGCGGCCCATCGGGCCACTGGTGGCCATTTGTTGATAAAAGAGGTCGCCGTCTGGCCCGTACGGCACCCTTCCCGGCGTTGGCCTGAAACCAATCACGTTGTTGAATGCCCCCGGATTGCGCAGCGAACCCATCAGGTCGCCGCCATCTGCCACCGGCAGCATGTGTGTCGCAAGACCGCATGCCGCACCACCGCTACTGCCGCCTGCAGTAAGGGCTGGATCATAGGCACTGCCAGTCGCGCCGAAAACAGGATTATAGGATTGCGAGCCCATGCCAAACTCCGGCAAGTTCGTCTTACCGATGAAAATGGGTCCCTGGCGGCGAATTCTTGCGACGCCGAAGCCGTCCTCTGTCGCTATTGTGCCTGCGAATATTGGTGACCCGCTGCTCGTCGGCATCCCCTGAACATCTTTGCTGTCTTTGACGGCGTAGGGCATGCCGTGCATCCAGCCCCAATAATCGCCTTTGGATAAAGCCTGGTCGGCCGCGCGCGCCTGTTCTATCAGCACGTCATCCTCAAGCATGCTGACGATCGCGTTGTAGACGGGGTTATAGCGATGAATACGGGCAAGATAGGCCTGCATTACTTCGACGCAACTGACTTCGCGCTGCCTGATTGCAAGCGACAGACGTGTAGCACTCATGTCGGTTATGTCGCCAGGCAAATCGCTCGCGCGCGCTTTGCCTGAACTCGTCGCAGACAGCGCCATTGCGATGCCAAGTCCGGATGCTCCGCCCATAAATTCTCTTCTGTCCAATTGTTGTCCCCCGCGCCAAATGATGTCGTTTTTGCCAGCTTAGCAGTTTCGTAGCAATTCGTGCCCTCACTGCGGGAGTGAAGATTCAGTGCGGTATCTGACATTCGCGGCTAAAGCCGCTCCTACAGATTGCGCCAAGCTGTAGGAGCGGCTTTAGCCGCGAATGCGATCGCCTGCGTCCAGCAGGCGACGCCTTCAAACGCCCGAGGGACTTTCGGATCGAAACTAGCGATTTCGCTCGGTCAAAGCCACGAAGGTGCCACCATTACGATCGCACAATACTCGCATGAGGCCGGCGAAACGCTGTGAACTGCGCGGTGGCGTTCCGGAAAAATTATACGGAAAACCAATTGCGTGAATGCGGACGCGGCGATCGCCATTCTCGTCCTCG
>QNFK01000034.1 GCA_003645495.1 Gammaproteobacteria bacterium | reverse complement strand
AACGGACTCCTTCTCTTTCCTGTGACTGAGATATTTCGCTTCAACGAATACACAATCCAGTCTGGCACATTGCGATGCCGTAAGGTTGAGGAGGAGTCCATCCCATTGCTTCTGGCCGAAAGCGGACACTCAAAACAGCCGGAATCTACCTGTTTGAACGTCCGCTATTGAGAAAAGCGGACATCGCGCTACTAAATCTGTAGCAGGATGATTCCTCCAAAAATGGCCCGAATTTAGGCCAAGTAGAAATGATCGCTGGCTGATTTTGACTGTCTGAGAGGCTGTGTGTGGGACAAACGCATCCCGAAAAATACTTCACTGGGGAGTTCGTCTCGGGAAGCCGGATACAAAAAAGGGCCCCTCAATGAGGGACCCTTTTTTGTATTTGGCTCCCCGACCCGGACTCGAACCAGGGACATATTGATTAACAGTCAATCGCTCTACCAACTGAGCTATCGGGGAATAGTTGTCTGACAAACATCGTCAGGCGCGGCATTTTGATTCAGGCCCAATCTCAAGTCAAGGGACCTTTCGGGGCATTACGTGCCTGCCGCGGCTTTATTTTACACCAAAGCAGAGGTAATTCTGCTTACAGCTTTTTCAAGCTCCTCAATTGAGCAGGCGAAGGATATGCGCAGATATCCTGGGGCGCCAAAGGGGGTTCCTGGCACCATGACCACATCTCCCTTTTCCAGCAAGAGTTTGACCAGTTCACCGTCGTTCTTGAGTCCCTGCGCTTCAATCGCTCCGACAACCTTGGGAAAGGCGTAGAAAGCGCCTTCGCCTTCGCGGCACTCGAAGCCGGGGATGTTATTCAGCGCGGCTACAACGTAGTCGCTGCGCGCCTTGTAGGCTTTGAGCATCTCAGTGATGCACGACTGGTCACCATCCAGAGCCGCTGCGGCGGCAACCTGGGAAATACTCGACGGATTAGACGTTATCTGGCTCTGAATGGTCTTCATGGCCTTGATGATCTCTGGCGGGCCACCGGCATAGCCGATTCGCCAGCCGGTCATGGCGTAGCATTTCGAGACGCCGTTGACCGTAACTACCTGGCCAATCAGGCCAGGGCAGGCCTCAGCAAGGCTGCAAAAAGGGTCGTCTGCCCAATGGATGTGTTCGTAAATATCATCTGCCAGCACCACAATATCCGGGTGTTTTACCAGCACCTCGCCCAGCGCCTGCAACTCTTCGCATGTGTAGCAGCTACCGGTCGGGTTTGAAGGGCTGTTGAGAAACAGCATCCGGGTTTTGTCGGTAATAGCGGCTTCAAGTTGCTCTGGCGTTACTTTGAAGCCATCTTCGATGCCGGTCGTGATGATGACCGGCTCGCCATCTGCGATGCGCACCATGTCCGGATACGAGACCCAGTACGGTGCCGGGATAATCGCCTGGTCACCCGGACCGAGTACCGCCATGCAGGCATTAAACAGGGACTGTTTTGCGCCGCAGGAAACGAGGATTTGCTCCGGACGGTAGATAAGGTTGTTATCACGCTCGAATTTGCGCTGGATGGCTGCTTTTAGCGAGCTGGTGCCATCGACCGCCGTGTATTTGGTCTGGCCTTTTTTGATGGCCTCGATTGCAGCTGCCTTGATGTGATCAGGCGTATCAAAATCCGGTTCACCGGCGCCGAGGCTGATTACATCTTTACCTGCCTCACGCAACTCTGTGGCGAGACCCAACATAGCACTGGTTGCGGAGGGCATTACCCGACCCATACGTTCTGAAACTGATAGACTCACTGGTTGGCTCCCGGAAATGAACGCGCATGGTACGTCAAACCGTCAATCTGCCCAAGAAATCCGTATCCGATGATAAGGACCGGCTGACACTGGTCTCGAAATTCGATCCCGCGGGTGACCAGGAGGGCGCGATTGCCGGTCTTGTTGAAGGACTGAACGATGGTCTTGCGCGACAGACGCTGCTGGGCGTTACGGGTTCCGGCAAGACCTTTACGATTGCAAGCGTCATTCAGGAGACGCAGCGGCCCGCGATTATTCTCGCGCCGAACAAGACGCTGGCGGCCCAGTTGTATGGTGAGATGCGCGAATTTTTCCCGCGTAATGCCGTCGAGTATTTCGTCTCTTATTACGACTACTATCAGCCTGAAGCCTACGTGGTGAGCTCGGACACTTATATAGAGAAAGACGCATCCATCAACGAACACATTGAGCAGATGCGCCTGTCCGCCACCAAGGCGCTGATCGAGCGACCAGATGCCATCATTGTGGCGACTGTCTCTGCCATCTACGGGCTTGGCGACCCGGAAGCGTACTTCAGTATGATTCTGCACCTTACTCGTGGAGAGCGGATCGATCAGCGGTCCATTCTGCGCCGCCTGGCGGAAATGCAATACAAGCGTAATGAGCTCGAGCTTTCGCAGGGTAATTATCGGGTCCGCGGTGATGTGATCGATATATTCCCGGCCGAGTCCGAGCGTGATGCCGTACGTATCGAGCTGTTTGATGACGAGATTGAATCGCTTTCCTATTTCGATCCGTTGACCGGCGAAGTTATCCGCCGCGTGCCGCGCCTGACGGTCTTTCCGAAATCGCACTATGTGACGCCTCGTGAGACGCTGCTGGCCGCGGTTGAGAAGATCAAAGTCGAGCTTAGAAGCCGTTTGGAGTACCTGAGAAAGACTGAAAAACTCGTGGAAGCTCAACGACTTGAGCAGAGAACCTTATTTGATTTAGAGATGATAAAAGAGCTCGGGTATTGCCAGGGCATCGAGAATTATTCCCGCTACCTTTCTGGTCGAGCTGAGGGTGAGCCACCGCCATGTTTGTTCGATTACGTGCCGGATAATGCAATCCTGGTCGTCGATGAAAGCCATGTAACGGTGCCGCAACTCGGCGGTATGTATAAGGGTGACCGGTCACGCAAGGAAACACTGGTCCAGTTCGGCTTTCGTTTGCCATCGGCGCTCGATAACCGGCCACTTCGGTTCGATGAATTTGAGCAGCTGTCGCCGCAAACGATCTACGTCTCGGCTACGCCGGGCGACTACGAGCACAAACACGCCGATAACACCGTGGAACAACTGGTCAGGCCAACCGGGCTGGTGGATCCACAGATTGAGATCAGGCCGGCAAGAACCCAGGTAGATGATGTCTTGTCCGAAATTCACAAGCGCGTTGCTGTAGAAGAGCGTGTTCTCATCACGACGCTTACCAAACGGATGTCGGAGGACCTGACAGACTACCTTGCGGAACACGGCGTAAGAGTTCGTTACCTGCACTCCGATATTGGCACCGTGGAGCGTACCGAGATCATTCGCGATTTAAGACTTGGCGCGTTCGACGTGCTGGTCGGTATCAACCTGCTGCGTGAAGGTCTCGACATGCCGGAAGTGTCGCTGGTAGCCATTCTTGACGCGGACAAAGAAGGCTTCCTGCGCTCGGAGCGTTCATTGATTCAAACTATGGGCCGCGCTGCCCGTCACCTGAATGGCACGGCATTGCTGTATGCGGACAAGATGACCGGTTCTATGGAACGCGCCATTGACGAGACCAATCGCCGGCGCGTGCGACAAATGGAGCACAACAAGAAGCACGGCATTACGCCCATGACCATAGTCAAGCAGGTTGCAGATATCATGGAAGCTGCGTATCCGGTACCGGGGCGCGGACGCAGGCGTATTGCAGAGGACGCAACGGCGTACGAGTCGCTGACGCCGGAGCAATTGCTGCGCAAAGCGCAGAAACTGGAGAAGAAAATGCTCAAGCATGCGCGTGATCTTGAGTTTGAGGAGGCAGCGCGATTGCGGGACAAGATTCAGGAAATGCGGGAAGTTGGGTTGGGCTTGAGTGACAAGCTTGCGGGATAGCATTGGCTGGAATCCAAGCTATTGCGTAGGAGCGGCTTTAGCCGCGAATGGGTCAAGCATTCGCGGCTAAAGCCGCTCCTACAGAAATCTGTTGCGTCGGAGATAGCGCTTAAGTATCTTTGTCGCCCAAATTTAGGCCGCAGTTTTTGTGTTTTTGTAGGGCGATTAGCTCAGAGGGCACTCAAGCGAGGGCACTCTGTTGAAAGTAGATTTTCCAAGTAGGGCGATTAGCTCAGGGGTAGAGCGCCACGTTGACATCGTGGAGGTCGGTGGTTCGAGACCACCATCGCCCACCAAGCTTGGATTTGAGATCAGCTAATCGATTGGCACTGCGATTATTCGATAGTAGCCGCTGAACTTGGATAATTGCTCGATTTTCCAGGAAAAATGCAAATCCAATCGGTTTCGTCGCTGTTTCGATCGGCGACAAGTGTCGATCGACCAAAGATGTCGATTGGCAATCTGACAATTCGACTGTAGCAGGCGTACCAGGATAGTTGCTCGTTTACCCCGGAAAAACACTCACCCAATCGATTTTGACACCGTTTCGATCGGCAACAGGTATCGATCGCGAATTCCCGTTTCAGACCAATAAAATGGCGATAAGGTGATTTTCGACCGATATGCTCGAAATATATTGCAAATCAGCCATTTCCGGGCTTGTTTCCCGTTGATTAGGCCTATAAAATTCGCGTCCCGCGGCGGTGGACATGTCCAGTAATGGCCGTTCACATCGCGGATATTGTTTTCAACAGGAGGATTGACGAATCGCAGGTTCAAAGCGCGTACGGCGCAACGAAGAAATTGATGCAGTACAAGTCAGAGTAATCGACGCCGACGGAGAGCAAGCCGGGGTTATGCCGCTTGCAGACGCGATTGAAGTAGCGAAAGAGGTAGGGCTCGACCTGGTAGAGGTCTCGCCGACTGCTGATCCACCGGTTTGCCGGATCATGGATTTTGGCAAATACCTGTTCGAACTCAATAAGAAAGCACAGACTGCCAAGCGCAAGCAAAAGCAGGTGCACATCAAAGAGATTAAGTTTCGTCCGGGAACGGACGAAGGTGACTACCAGATCAAGCTCAGGAAACTGACCGAATTTCTGGAATATGGTGATAAAACCAAAGTCACATTGAGATTCCGTGGCCGGGAGATGGCGCACCAGGATTTGGGTGCGAAGCTTCTTGCCAGGGTCAGAGATGACCTGGAAGAAATCGGTTCAGTTGAGCAAATGCCGCAGCTCGAAGGGCGGCAGATGATCATGGTAATTGCACCGAAGAAAAAGTGAGTAACGGCTTAGCCGCCTGACGGTGAAAGCCAATACCCGCCTGTAGCGGCAGCGAAATGTTTTGCTGTACGTAGCAAGGCTAATAAAATTTGGAGTAGACATTGTGTCTAAGATGAAAACCAACCGGGGCGCTGCCAAGCGCTTCCGCCGGACGGGTAAGGGCGGCTTCAAGCGAGCCCAGTCCCATCTCAATCACATCCTTACGAAGAAGAAGTCCAAGCGTAAACGCCAGTTGGGCCTCACACTGCAAGTTGCAGATTGTGACGTCAAAAGCGTGAAGCGCATGCTTCCTTACAGCTAAGCGGAGATTGAGAAATGGCAAGAGTAAAACGTGGCGTTGTCGCCAAAGCTCGTCATAAGAAAATCCTCGGCAAAGCCAAGGGTTATTACGGCGCGCGTAGTAAATTATTCAAAACGGCAAAACAGGCCGTCATTAAAGCGGGCCAGTATGCTTATCGTGACCGTCGCCAACGTAAGCGACAGTTTCGCGCGTTGTGGATCACACGTATCAACGCAGCGGCCAGGATGCATGGCTTGTCCTACAGTCGCATGATTAACGGCCTTAACCGGGCGGAAATTGAAGTTGATCGCAAAGTGCTGGCTGATATCGCGGTTCACGATCCGGAAGCTTTTGGCGCGATCGCCGAGCAGGCAAAAGCGGCGTTAGCTGAGTCCTGATTCGGTTGCGGCGCATTCGATGCGCTGCCCGAACGGGTACACCCGATGCAGGCACTGAGCGAGCTGGTACAGCAGGCGGCGTCAGAAATTGAAGCCACGTCTGATCTGATCGCGCTGGACGCGGTCAGAGTCACCTACCTTGGTAAGAAAGGCCTGCTGACTGCGCGCCTTAAAGATCTGAGCAAGCTGTCGGCGGAAGATCGTCCGGCGGCCGGCCAGGAAATCAACAAAGCCAAGAAAGCCGTTCAGGAAAGCCTCAATACACGTCGCGACGCGTTGCAGAGCAATGCGCTGGCGCAAAAACTGATTGCTGATGCAGTGGATGTAACCCTGCCCGGGCGTGGATTGTCGATGGGTGGTCGTCACCCGGTATCGCGCGCTGCAGTTCGTATCGAGAAGATCTTTCGGGATGCAGGTTTTGGTATCCGTACCGGCCCTGAAATTGAAGATGACTTCCACAATTTCACGGCGCTGAATATCCCTGAAAACCATCCGGCTCGTGCCATGCACGATACGTTTTATTTTCCGGGTGGCAATCTGTTGCGAACGCACACCTCTCCGGTGCAGATACGTTCAATGGTAAAGGAAGGCGTGCCGATTCGAATCATTGCACCCGGTCGCGTTTACCGTTGCGATTCTGATCAGACGCATACGCCGATGTTTACCCAGGTCGAAGGCCTGGTGATCGACAGAGGCGTCAGTTTTGCGAACCTGAAGGCGGTCCTGCACCAGTTCGTGGAAAACTTTTTCGAACGCAAGGCCAAGTTGCGATTTCGTGCTTCCTACTTTCCGTTTACGGAACCCTCCGCCGAGGTTGACGTGGAATGGGAGGAGGGCAAATGGCTCGAGATTCTTGGCTGCGGCATGGTGCATCCTAATGTATTGACTAACGCGGGTATCGATCCCGAGGAATTTACCGGCTACGCGTTCGGTATGGGTGTTGAGCGACTTGCGATGCTTCGTTATGGCGTTAAGGATCTGCGTACCTTTTTTGAAAACGACTTGCGCTTTCTGCGGCAGTTCAACTGACGCGGTGCTGAGGCAATGAAATTTTCAGAAAAATGGCTGCGTGAATGGGTTAATCCTGCACTGGATATGGATGAGCTGGCGCATCGGTTGACGATGATCGGCCACGAAGTGGACGCGGTCGAACCGCAGGGCCTCGGCCTGGATGGCGTGGTCGTCGGCGAAGTACTGGCGGTCAAAAAACACCCTGATGCAGACAGATTAAGTGTCTGCCAGGTATCGACCGGTAGCGGCGATGCTGTGGAAGTGGTTTGTGGCGCGCCGAATGTCGTTGCCGGCATGAAAAGCCCGTTCGCACCGGCCGGCACGCGTTTGCCAAATGGCATGAAACTTCGCAAGTCGAAGATTCGTGGTGTCGTATCGAATGGCATGCTGTGTTCGGCAGTAGAAATTGGTCTCGGTGATGAGTCCGATGGCATCGTGGAATTACCGCAAGATGCCACTGTTGGCCAGCCGCTCGCTGAATTCCTGGATTTGCCGGATAACAGCATTGATCTGGACCTGACGCCAAACCGCGGTGACTGTTTTAGTGTTCTGGGTATTGCCCGCGATGTTTCTGCGGTCACCGGGACAGCGATGAAAGACCCGTCAGTCGCACCGGTAAAGGCATCCATCAAAGACGAACATCCTGTCGAGCTCGTTTTGCCGGAAGGCTGCCCACGCTTCGCGGCTCGCATCATACGTAATATCAACGCAAGTGCAGAATCGCCGGTGTGGATGAAAGAGCGCCTGCGACGTAGTGGCCTGCGCGCGATCCACCCGGTCGTGGATGTCACCAATTACGTCATGCTGGAGCTCGGACAGCCGCTGCACGCCTATGATCTGGGGCTGGTACGGGGGCCGATTCGCCCGCGAATGGCGAAAGATGGCGAAAAAGTGACCTTGCTGGATGAGCGCGAAGTGGAGCTCAGGAACAATACCCTGGTCATTACAGACGATTCGGGACCGATTGGGCTTGCCGGCATTATGGGTGGCCTGAGTACGGCAGTCAGCGACAAAACCAGTGACGTGTTTTTCGAGGCTGCTTTCTGGCCGCCGGCATTCATGGCCGGAGTCGCAAGACAATATGCATTACATACAGATGCATCTCTGAGATTTGAACGCGGTGTCGATCCCGCCGGACAGGCACGCGCAATTGAACGTGCCACCGAATTGTTACTCGACATTGCAGGGGGCGCAGCTGGTCCATTGTCTGACCATGTCGTTGCCGAACATTTGCCAAAAAATGCACCGCTTGAGTTGCGAAAATCGCGCCTTGCGAAAGTTTTGGGCACCGAGATAGAGGCCAGTCGGGTCAGTGAAATTCTGTCCGGTCTGGGGCTGGAAATTGAAGCCAGCGACTCGGGTTGGCAGGCGCAAATTCCGAGTTTTCGCTTCGATATCGACGTGGAAGACGCGCTGGTAGAGGAGGTCGCCCGAATCTACGGTTACGACGAGATACCGGAGCAGACCGCGATCGCAGAGACGCCACTGGCGACGGCGACAGAGACAACTATCGACCTGGATTTGATCGCCAACACGCTGGTTGCCCGCGATTACCAGGAAGTCATTACGTACAGTTTCATCGACGAAAAATTGAACACGCTGATTGCTGGTGAGCCATCTGAACTGGTTTTGAGCAATCCGATATCTACAGAAATGTCGGTTATGCGCAGTTCGATCTGGCCCGGTCTGATCGAGGCTGCAGCAACGAACGTTGCACGCCAACAAGATCGTGTACGCCTTTTTGAAATTGGTAAAACGTTTCACGGTAAGCTCGATGCACCCGTGGAAATTGTACGCGTTGCAGGGTTAGCGCTTGGCGGCGTGGTCCCGGAACAGTGGGGAAGCAGCGCGCAGGCCGTTGATTTTTTTGACATAAAGTCAGACCTCATCGCATTGCTCGGAATGACTGGCATAAATTCCAGATTTAATTTTGTCGCTACGGAGCATCCGGCGTTACAGCCAGGACAAGCTGCAAATATTGTGCGCGATGACGCTGTTGTGGGTGTTATCGGCAAGTTGCACCCGGAGGTGGCTCGCGCATTTGACCTCAACAAAGATGTCCTGGTTTTCGAACTGGACGCCGGGAAATCGTTTGCATCGACAGTTCCAAACGCCTCATCCGTCTCGAAATTTCCAACGATCCGGCGTGATATTGCGGTCATTGTCGACGACAAAATCACTGCTGCAGATCTTCTCGGGGCGCGCCAATCCGCTGCTCACGAACTCGTCAAGAGTGTCAGAATTTTTGACGTTTATAAGGGCCCTGGAATAGAAGCAGGGCTAAAAAGCGTAGCTTTAGGCTTGATTTTACAGGAAACATCGCGCACCCTTACTGACGTAGATGCGGACGCCACGATGGCTGTGGTGGTGCGCAAATTACAGCAGGATTTTGCCGCAGTACTAAGAGACAAGAATTAATGGCACTGACAAAAGCAGATATGGCGGAATCACTGTTCAACGAACTAGGATTGAACAAACGGGAAGCTCGCGAGCTTGTCGATTTGTACTTTGAGGAGCTGCGAGCGTCGCTTGCAGTTGGTGAACAAATCAAACTTTCAGGTTTTGGAAATTTTGATCTTCGGGATAAAAACGAACGTCCAGGTCGCAATCCAAAGACCGGGGAAGAGATTCCAATTACGGCACGCCGTGTTGTGACTTTCCGACCAGGACAAAAACTAAAAGCCCGAGTAGAGGCCTATGCTGGAACCGGGGAATAACGACGAACTACCTCCAATACCAGGGAAACGCTATTTCACCATCGGTGAGGTAAGTGACCTGTGTGCTGTTAAGCCGCATGTACTGCGTTACTGGGAACAGGAGTTTCCACAGCTGAAACCTGTCAAAAGGCGCGGCAATCGCCGCTATTACCAACGACAGGACGTGCTGATTATCCGCCAGATCCGGAGTCTGTTGTATGACGACGGCTTTACGATCGGTGGCGCCCGACAAAGACTGACGGGTGATCATGCGAAGACAGATGTGAGTCAAAGTCAACAAATTATCAAGCAGTTACGCATAGAACTTGAACAAGTTCTGAAGATCCTGCGTCGCTGATTTAGTGCTTTCAACAAACGAGGGCGGCAAGTATCATTGCCGCCCTCGTTTTTTTGTTTGTGCATTACCCGGATTTCCGGCGAATCGCGAAAAACGACGCCGGTCAGCATCTCTGGAAAAAACACGGTCGGGGCGTAGCGCAGCCTGGTAGCGCACCACAATGGGGTTGTGGGGGTCGGAAGTTCGAATCTTCTCGCCCCGACCAATTT
>QNFK01000033.1 GCA_003645495.1 Gammaproteobacteria bacterium | reverse complement strand
TCTGCGCGCGCGAAAGCTGGCAGCGGCCCGGTTTTTTGTGTCAACAATGCGGATGCGGCATACAGCTCCCTCCTGATGCGCTGCACGATTCCGCTTAACCAGTCGAGGCTATCGATATTTGCCGGACACCACGCGCGGCGTAGTACGAGATCGCCCAGACCCGTCAGTGAAAATGCCAGACGTCGGTGTAAGTGAGCATCCGCCTGCTGCCGCGGAAAAGACCAGGCAAGATGATCGTGCACTTGCTCTGCGATTCGCACGGCTTCTGTCAGCGCCGGCAATAATTGAAGCCAATCCATGTGACCTGCTGAATCTGTGAAATTCGTCAGAGGAATCTCGATCGGCAACCAGGCCGTGCTCGCAGGAACCTGGACACCGGCAACCGGCAGTACCGATGCGGCTACCTCCTCGGAAAGCAGCGGGCAGGCGCTTCTGACCATGCCGCCATACGCGGGCAGGACTGCTGCCGGAGATTTTCGCTGGCGCCAAAGGAACGACCAGTTTGCATCGGTCTCTGCCTGCACGGTCGGATTGCAGTGCCGTGTCATTTGCAGGCTGTCCAGGAATACGTAGCGTGGGCCGTTGCCCAGGACTGAATTGGCAATTACGGAAAATGCCTGCAGCGGCATCTGGTGCGAATGCAGGCACAGACCGATTCCTTCCGCTGACAGGCCGTAGCCTGACAAGCCGGATCGCAGAGATTCACAAAGGGTCTGCATCGATTGCAACGCAATATCGCCACTACCGAGATCGGTCAGGGCAAGCGTTAGTGGAACCTGCTGCCGAACCAGGTCGCTGAGTGCCCGTAACAGCCTGCCGGAGTCCGAAGGTGAACTGAGGACGCGCATGACCGGCAGCAGGTACGGGATTCCGGCTGTTGTTATCTGGTTGCCACAATAGTGTGTCTGCGGCTCGAAACCGAGCTGCCGCAACGCGTGAAAAAGTGCATCGCAAGGGTCCGCCGCTTCCGGCGAAGTCCCGTCTACCGTGATTTCGTCATGGCCACGTATGACCAGGCCAGCATTTTGCAACATGATTGTCCTTCCCTGGACTTTCCGCGATTGTGCCGCTACCGCACCGCCATTGCGCTGACAAAAACCGGGCACCTTGTAGAGTTTCGCGTTGTTCATCGCCCGTTGTGGAGCATCCATATGACCGTGTTGAAACACTGCTGCACCGTCTGCGTTACAATCGAGGCTGGGAGAACCAATGGCAGGCAACCAATCGCACGACGGACCTCCCCGTGAGGGCGCGCACTATGAAACTCAGGCTGATTAGCATCGCATTGGCAGGCGCCGCGTCTGTCTGCCTCATCGCCTGTAGCAAACCGACCTCCGTGGCTGAGAACCCGGCCCTCAAGAGTGGCTACTGGCAGGCAACGATCACCCTGCCCGGTGCCGAGATCGAAACCGGCCTGGAAATCAGCAATGACGGCGATGTCTACCGGGCCAGCCTGGTTAATGGCCAGGAACGGGTGCGGGTATCCGAAGTCAGTTTTTCCAACAACGAATTGCTGCTCAGGTTTCCTGCCTTTAATAATGAAATTCGCGCCACACTCGCTGACGGCATACTGACCGGGGAGCTAAGCGTTGTCAGGCGCTACGGTGAAACACAGGTTATGCCGTTCACGGCCATCCCCGGTGGCGAGCGCAGCCCGGAAAACACCGAAAGCCCACGTCACGACATGTCTGGTCGATGGGCAGTACAGTTTCACGAGCCCGACGGGACTAACACGCCCTCGATCGGCGAATTTGCCCAACGTGGTTCGCGTCTTTTCGGTACGTTTCTTAATCCGAACGGCGACCACCGCTTTCTTGCCGGCAACGTTCGCGGCAATCGATTCAAGTTATCAACATTCGATGGTGCCCACGCTTTCGTTTTTTCCGGTGAAATCAATGCAGATGGCGAAATTGTCGACGCCGATTTCTGGGCATCGACCTCATGGCATCAGAAGTGGTCTGGCGTACGTGACAATAACGTCGTCCTGCCGGATGCCTATGGCAGAACATTCCTGAAGCCGGGATATGATCGCTTCGAATTTGAGTTTCCCGATCTGGACGGCAACCTGGTGTCACTGGATGACGAAAAATATCGGGACAAAGTAGTACTCGTGACCATTGCCGGCACCTGGTGTCCGAATTGTAATGATGAAGCCAAGTACCTCGCGCCCTTTCACAAACAATATCGCGACCAGGGCCTGGAAATCGTGGCGCTCCTGTATGAGCATTTCGAAGATGCTGACCTCGCCGCCGAACAGGTGCGCCAGTTCCGCGCAAAGTTTGCTATTGAATACGACACGCTGGTTGCCGGCATATCCGACAAGACAGAGGCTGGTAATACGTTGCCGGCGCTGAGCGCCGTGCTGGCCTATCCGACGACCATTTTTATTGACCGTGACGGACGCGTGCGGAAAATTCATACTGGGTTTTCCGGGCCGGGAACCGGCGTGTATTACACGCGCCTGCAGGAAGAATTCACGGACCTCGTTACCACTATGCTCGCCGAACCGGCGGACTTGATTGATTCGCTGACTACCGAAGAGACGGGGAGTCGGCCAGAATAAGAAGCTGGGATAAGGGTGGATACCCGACACCGGACAGGAGCAGGAGAAAGCAATGCCATCATTCGACGTAGTGAGTGAATTCGATGCTCACGAAGCAAGTAACGCTATTGACCAGGCCAACCGCGAGGTCGGCAACCGATTCGATTTCAAGGGAACCGGGTCGAAATATGTGCTTGAGGAGCAGCTGGTGACACTGACCAGTCAGGCTGATTTCCAGTTGCAACAGATGATGGACATTTTGCGTCAGAAACTGGCTAAACGCGGCATCGATATCGCCTGCATGAAAGAAGAAGAAGTGGAAATTACTGGCAGCGAAGCGCGGCAGAAGGTCATCTTGCGCAAGGGTATCGATACACCCCTTGCCCGTGACCTGGTCAAACAAATCAAAGCAAGCAAGATCAAGGTGCAATCGTCCATACAGGGCGAAAAGCTCCGCGTGAGTGGTAAGAAACGGGATGATCTGCAAGCCGTCATCGCGCTGCTCAAAGATTCGAAGATCGAACTGCCACTGCAATATGAAAATTTTCGCGACTAAAGTAGCTCAGCACAATGCATAAGTTGATACGCCGGCAAGACATCACTTTTGAGGACAAAGACCAGCCCTTGCGCGACGACGTCCGCATGCTGGGAACGCTGGTCGGTGAGTTGCTCAAAGATCAGGGTGGTGACGAACTATTTGATATCGTGGAAGCCGCTCGATTGCGGGCGATTCGCCGCCGCGAGGATAATGAGAAGCCTGGCGAAGACCTGGCCACGCTGGTCAATGGTCTTGACTTGTCATTAGCTGCAGAAGTTATCCGTGCTTTTTCGACGTATTTCCAGATGGTGAATACTGCGGAAAAAGTGCATCGCATACGACGACGACGCAAATATCTGCAAGTGGTCGGACAGTATCAACCCGGCGGCCTCGAAGAAACCCTGGCGAAACTAAAAGCATCCGGAATAGATCTGCCTGGGTTGCAAAAACTCCTGAATTCCATGCTGATCGAGCCAGTGTTCACTGCGCACCCAACCGAGCCAACACGACGAACAATATTGCGCAAGGAACAACATATTGTTCGCCAGCTGATCGACATGCTCAACCCGACAATGACTACACAGGAAACCAACATCAGCCTGGAAAACATCCGGCTTGATATGACAACTGGCTGGCAGACGGACGAATCACCTTCGGCACAGATGACGGTTGCGGATGAGCTCGAGCATGTTCTGTTCTTCCTTACCGATGTTCTCTACAAGGCCATGCCACCTTTTTATGAGGACATCGAGAATGCTGTCGTTCGGGTATATGGCGAGGAGGGGCATCGGATAACAGTGCCGCGTATTGTCAGGTTTGCGTCCTGGGTTGGTGGGGATATGGACGGCAATCCTAATGTGAATGCCAAGACCATTCGTTCGACACTGGCACGGCAGCGTTCATTGATACTCGACCTGTATTTTAAAGAGTGTGGCGGGCTGTCCTCCAAGCTTAGTCAGTCCAGCGACCGCATCGCGATCGACGAGGCTATTCCGCGACGAATCGACCATTACCGCGGCATGTTTCAGCAGGCCTACCATGCCGTTCCCGCACGGCACAGGGATATGCCGTACAGGGTGTTCTTGCGCCTCATACAGGCAAGGTTACAGGCTACGTACGATGACAGCGTATACCCATACGAGTCGGTCAAACAATTTCGTGACGACATCGAAATTCTCGCCGCAAGTCTTGCGGCGCATAAAGGGCAGCACGCCGGGTTATTCGCAGTCAAACGACTGATACGCCGTATTGAAACCTTTGGTTTTCATTTTCTTACGCTGGACGTTCGCCAGGACGCACTGGTCCATCGCCAGGTGGTCGGCGAATTGCTTGGCGAAGACGACTGGCTGAACTGGTCAGCGGAAGATCGGCTGGCGCGAATCATAGAAGTGATCGAGTCCAGGGATTCTTTTGCCGATACACAAAGCATAACCGCCCGCAAAACACTCGCTGTTTTCCAGGCGGTGGCGTTTTGCAAGCGTAAATATGGCGACAATGCCATTGGGCCTTTCATCATCAGCATGACGCAGGGGGCCGACGATGTTTTGTCGGTACTGCTGCTCGCGAACTGGAGCGAATTGCATAATCGTCGCGGCGAAGTACCGGTCGATATCGCACCACTCCTGGAAACAGTTGAAGACTTGCGCAGCGGCAAAAAGATTCTCGAAGAAATGCTGGCATGTGACCTGTATCGCAAACACTTGCGACAGCGCTCCGACCGGCAGTCGGTCATGATCGGCTACTCTGACAGCAACAAGGACTCGGGGCTCGCGTCCGCGCGGTGGGCACTGCAGCACGCACAGATCGAACTCGTTGACGTCGTCTCCCGGCAGAATATTGAACTGAACCTGTTTCATGGCCGTGGCGGCACGATCAGTCGCGGCGGCGGAAAAACACATGCCGCCGTAATGGGTGCACCGCCGGGCACGGTTAACGGGCGGCTGCGAGTCACTGAGCAGGGCGAGATCATCAACGAAAAGTATGGCCTCAGGGGTATTGCGTTGCGCACACTGGAGCAGGCAGTCGGTTCGGTCGCACTTGCGACTGCTATGCCGCAACACCGCGGCAATGATATGCCGCATTGGCACGATATGATGGATGTAATCGCATCTGCCAGTCGTGACACCTACCGCAAGCTTGTTTTTGATACACCGAACTTCCACGAGTACTTCCGGCTCGCAACGCCAATTGACCTGATCGAACGTATGCGCATCGGTTCGCGCCCGGCATCCCGACGTGCCGGTAGTGGCGTAGAAAACCTGCGGGCTATTCCGTGGGTTTTCGCGTGGACGCAAAACCGGCTGATGCTGCCTGGCTGGTATGGGCTTGGCAGTGGTTTGCAGGCGGCCAGCGAGCAATTTGAGGATGGTTTATTCAGGGAGATGTTCAGCGAGTGGTATTTCATGCGCACGCTGACAGCGGACGCTGAAATGGTGCTTGCAAAGTCCGATCTCGGCATCGCGAAACTTTATTCGGAACTCGCCGGCGAGCTGCATGAGGAATTCTTTCCGTTGCTCGAGAAGGAATTTGAGCTGACCCGCGATTTGATCCTGGAATATTCCGATCACGAAACGCTGCTTGAGGGAGACTCCACACTGCAGCGGGCCATTATGCTGCGCAATCCCTACGTTGATCCGATGAGCCTGATGCAGATTGACCTGCTGAATCGGTGGCGCGAAACGAATTATGAAGATGGAGAGTTGTTCGACACGCTACTGGCGAGCGTCATCGGGATTGCCCAAGGCCTGCAAAATACAGGGTAGGTCAAAAGATAGGGAATCGCGGCGGGACGCCGCTCCCACGGGGACTGCGCAGAATTGGTGGGAGCGGCGTCCCGCCGCGATTCCCCAAGGTCGCATGATCCCGATACTGAGACTCAGGCACCAACAAAACTCACATACTCGTCCAGCGATTTGCGTTTAATGTCCGGAACCATCGCATTTTCAGCGGGGTATCCAGTCACCAGCAAAAGAAACGGCCGGTCACTAACCGGACGATGCAGAATTTTGTTCAGAAACTTCATCGGGCTCGGCGTATGTGTCAGACACACCAAGCCTGCCATATGTAATGCGGTTATCAAAATGCCCGTAGCAATTCCGGTCGATTCAACCGGGTAGTAGTGTTTGACCTTGCGACCATCGGGTAATTTGCCGTACTTCTGCAGGAAGACAGTAATCAGGTACGGCGCCGTCTCCAGGAATGGTTTTTCGGAGTCCGTACCCAGCGGCTCAAGTGCTGTCAGCCATTCAGCAGATGCACGATGTTCGTAGAATTCCTTTTCTTCAACTTCCGCAGCTATGCGTATTTGTTTTTTAGTTTCTGCGCCGGTTACTACTGAAAAATGCCACGGTTGCAGGTTTGCGCCACTGGGTGCCGTACCTGCCGCGCGCAACGCATTCTCAATGACGTCTCGCGGAACCGGGCGATCTGAAAACTCCCGAACGGTACGACGCCGGTTGATCTCCGTATAAAAATCCGCTGATCGACGACGCATTTCGTCAACTGGATATTCGTCATAAGTTTGCAATGGAACGGTACGATATTCGCTCATGTGTCAGTTCTCTTTTATTTCGGCTATTTGTGGCCGGCTAGGATGGGTACTGTAAGTCTCTGTCCGGCTATTCACCCAGTTTTCGCAATACCGTCCATTGCGTCGTCTCAGTCTCCGAAACTGCTTTGTCCGTCGCGGAGATTCCTGCCGCATGCACTGAATCGGGATCACCCGTAACCAGCGGATGCCATTCCGGCAGGTCGTTACCATCCGCCAGCAAGCGGTAAGCACAGGTCGCCGGCAACCAGGCGAATGCCTCCGGGCTGTCGACCGACAATACCAGGCAACTGGCGACCTTTTTCGCCCTGGTCGGGTAGTCAATACAACGGCATGTACCAAGGTCCAGCAATTTACACGCCACGTCGGTGTAATAGATTTCACCGGTTTCATCGTCCTCGAGTTTCTGCAGGCAGCAAAGGGCGCAACCATCACACAGCGACTCCCACTCCTGCGAGGACATCCCGGCAAGAGATTTGCGTTTCCAGAACTCATCGGTCATCTTTCAGGCTCCCCTGATATGGCAATAACGATATCACTATGAAAGCTGTATTCCTCGATTATGCGACTGTCGGTTCCGATGAGCTGGATATTTCACCGTTGCTGAAGCTCTTGCCAGGCCTTAAGGTTTTTGACAACACGGCGCCGGACGAGGTTGTCGAGAGAATTGCCGGTGTGGAAGTTATATTCGCCAACAAAGTCCGTTTGACCAGGGAAATCCTTGATCAATCTGACGCCGTTCGCTTTATTGGCCTGACGGCAACCGGGGTCGATAATGTCGACCTCGCTGCGGCAAAAGAGCACGGTGTGGCCGTATGCAATATAAAGGCTTATTGCACGCAATCTGTAGTGGAACATGTGTTTGCGGTGCTGCTAAACCTGAGTCACAGCATTAGTCGTTACAACCAGAGTGTGCGAGCGGGAAAATGGCAGAAGGCATCTGATTTCTGCATGCTCGAATTTCCACTGCGTGAACTTTCCGCCATGACTATTGGGATCGTCGGTCATGGTGTGCTTGGTCGTGGTGTCGAAAAAATTGCGCGCCAGTTTGGCATGTCTGTCCTTATTGCAAGGCGGCTGGGGCTGGACGCGACGGCCGATGATGACCGCACTGATTTACAGGACTTGCTGCAACAGAGCGATGTCGTTTCATTGCATTGTCCGTTGACCGACGAAACCCGCGGGCTCATTGGCGCTGCGGAGCTGAGACTGATGCAGCCCAACGCGATACTTATTAATACGGCGCGTGGTGGTCTGGTCGATTCAGAGGCGCTGGTTGACGCGCTGAGTTCAGGAGAGATTTCGGCCGCGGCTATTGATGTGTTACCGCAGGAGCCACCGGTTGACGGGAATCCGTTGCTTGATTATGTGGGTGATAATTTGATTGTTACGCCGCATATTGCGTGGGGGACGATTGAGGCACGGCAGAATGCGATTGTTGAGTCGGCGTTGAATGTGGCGGCGTTTTTGGCGGGGGAAGAGAGAAATCGTGTGGTTTGAAAGAAGCAAACATTTTGCTGCGCAAAATGATTGTCGCCCGTCGGGACGGGCTCCAACAGGTATTCTATTGGCATTGCAGGAGCCCGTCCTGACGGGCGATCAGGCTCCAATCACCTGCCTCGCCCACTGCACCACCTCCCTTACTCGCGGCGCAGAAATATCATAAGCCTTATCAAAATCCATCCATTGATATTCATGATGTTCGGGTCGGCCGAGCTCCGGTGAAATCCCCATTTCAACCCGCACCTGCACTGTTCTTGCCAGGTAATAACGGGCCACTTTGCCGCGATTGTAGGGCCCGGTGTCGGTGAACCGTTCTCCCCAATCAAACTGCAAATCACTGATGCCGGTCTCTTCGTCGACTTCGCGTAACGCTGCCTGCAAAGACGTTTCACCAGCCTCGCGAATTCCCTTGGCGAAATCCCAGTTGTGATAGGCCCGCAGCATTAACGTAAGCCAGCCGTTCTCCGTTCGGCGAACCACGACCGCACCACAGGAAAGTTTCTCTACCTCGTCATTCATATGATTTGCGCTATGCGGCCCGCAAAACCTCTACCGGCGAAGCATTGATCGCACCACGCGCGGCGATATAGCCGCTACCGCAAACCAGGAATATGCCGCCCAAAAGTCCGGCACCCCAGAGGGCTGGATTGAAGACATAAGGCAATTCAAACAGTTGCACAGCAACGACGGCTGCAAGTATTGAGGCGCCGGCGGCAGCCAGAAGTCCTGCAGCAAAACCGAGCGCGGCAAATTCTGTCAACACACCCAACATGACAGTCCGCCGTCTGACCCCCAGCGCCCGCAACATCGCACTTTCAAAACGTCGTTCGTCAATGGTTGACTGAACGGCGGCGAACAGCACCGCAATGCCAGCTGCGAGCGTGAATACGAAAACCGCCTGCACGGCGAGACTCGCCTTGTCCAGGATACTTTTTACCTGTTCGAGAATCACATCCAGATCTATGACAGAAACTGTCGGGTGCGAACGGACAAGGTCAATCAGAACGCCCTTGTCCTGCTGCTCCATTTTCAAGCTGGCAACAAATGTCGTGGGAAAATCATCCAGCGCGCCAGGCGAGAGGACCATAAAAAAGTTGGGCTGGAACGAATCCCAGTTAATCGTACGAAAGCTTGCCACCGTCAGTTCGATTTCCTGTCCAGCAACCAGAAATTTCAGTTGATCACCCAACTCCACACCCAGTTCGGACGCGGCTTCTTCCTCAAGGGAAACCAGTGGCTCGCCAGAATAATCGATCGGCCACCACTCACCGGCAACGATTTCGTTGCTTGAACTCAGTGATTCGGACCAGGTAAGGTTCTGCTCCCGATTGGCCATCCACTTGCCATCTTCTACCGGGTACTCGCGGGTCTTCACGTCCTCGCCGTTGATTGTCTGCATGCGGGCACGTACGAGTGGCACGAACGCGGGTGCCGCTATGCCATCGCCTTGAAATATTTCTGCTATCGATGCCCGCTCCTGTGGCTGGATGTTGATCAGGAAATGGTTCGGCGCATCCTTGTCCAGCGTTTGCTGCCAGCCATCAAGCAAGTCCGTTCTAACGAACGTCAGCAGCAGCAGGACGGTCAGCCCCAGACCGAACGCAACAATCTGCACCGCGCTGTCCCTGCCACGACGCGAAATATTTGCGAGACCATAACGCCACGCGATACCCACGCCGCCACGGAAGCGCCCCATGACTGCAACCAGCAGACGTCCGGCAACGTATAGCGCACCGGACACGACCAGCATTCCACCAAGCACTATCACCAGCATGCTGGCATCGCCGATCGCCTGGTACAGCATGGCAGTGACCGCGATCAGCGCCGTGCCAACAACCAGCAATCTTGATGGTGGCGGCGGCATTTCATCATGGCGTAAAACGCGCAACGGCGGTGTATCGCGCAGTTGAATTAGCGACGGCAACGCAAAGCCGATTAACAAGACCATGGCACTGGCGGATGCGAGCAACACGGGTGAAAAGCCGACCGACGGTAAATCTCCCTGGATGATGTCCGCAAGCATCGCGGTAACAATCTTCTCCATGCCGAAACCGACGACACTGCCAACGGCAATGCCAAGCACTCCGAGTATAAAGAGCTGCACAGAGGCAGCCGCAACGACAAAACGCTGGCTTGCGCCCAGGCTTTTCATCAATGC
>QNFK01000032.1 GCA_003645495.1 Gammaproteobacteria bacterium | reverse complement strand
GCCGGCATCAAATCGGCGATCGGATTGCTCCGACAGTGCTCCCTTGTATCTGAGCCATGAGGGTGGCGGGCAAATGCCCGCCGCACCCAGGGCCTGTTGCGAAGCGCGCGTCATTACAGCAACGCGGTAATGACGCGCGACTGCACGCCAATAAGTACGACACCTTCAGGCGGGTTTTTGCGATGACAGGCGAATGAGCAGGTCCTATGGTGGGCCCGTGAGATCGTATTCAGACGCGGCCACTGCGTACAAAGTGGCAAAAGCGTATTTCAGGACCATGAGAAAACGCGGCAGCCTTGGCTGCTTGGTCCATCTTCCACTCATGCGGATTTACTCCGCCCACTTCAAAGGAGGTATTACGAAGTTCAAACCAAGCCCGTTCCTGGGCATTTGTTGGTCTGCACCGGATCAGCTTTCTTACGGAAAGCACCGGTGTTGCCTGGATCCAGGCATTTTCAGGTCATCGGGAGTTGTGTCCCAAGACTATTTTTCACGTTGAGTGAGCCCTGATGGTTACGACCCCAGGGTAGTCGGAAACACTAACCATAAGTAGGTAATGCACGTATGAGAGGCCTGAACCACCAACTGAAACAACTGTGCCGGCACAACCGTGAGAGGAGCTTTGGCACTCAGAATCGACGGGAGCGCGAGCTCACGCTGATCGCGAACGAATTGCACGGGATTGGGTTTAGGGGCATGAACAGTCATTCCCTCAAGCCGAAGCATGTCGAAGGGCTGGTTAGGCACTGGTTAGAGAAGGAGGTTGCTACAGGAACGATCAAGAACCGGATGGCGGCAGTCCGTTGGTGGGCCAGAAAAGTGAATCGCCAGAATGTGGTGGCGCGCTCGAATGACTTTTATGGGATAGCCAATCGAATCTTTGTCACCGGCAACTCGAAAGCGAAGTCAGTGTCGGCAATGCAGCTTGAGAAGGTACGGGATGTGCATGTACGCATGAGCCTTGAGTTGCAGCAAGCGTTTGGCTTAAGGCGGGAAGAGTCAATCAAATTCATCCCCAATTATGCCGATCAGGGCGATCACATTGTTTTGAAACCGTCCTGGACCAAGGGCGGTAAGGCACGGACCCTTCCGATTCGAACGCCTGGGCAACGGGACGTGTTGAATCGCGCCCACATGCTGGCCGGCAAAGGCTCTTTGATTCCCAGCCACCGCAATTATGTCCAACAGCTTCGAATCTACATGGGCCATACGCAAAGAGTTGGCTTGTCCAAAATGCATGGGCTACGGCATTCATATGCCCAGCAGCGGTACAAAGAACTCACCGGCCGTAAGGCACCGGTAGCCGGTGGCCCAGCTACCAAATCCCTCGCGTTACGTCAGCGCGCTCTTGATAAAAAAGCGCGCGCCGTGATTAGCCGGGAGCTGGGCCATAACCGCAGTGCCGTGACTGGCGTTTACCTGGGACGATAAGTGAATCCTTCAGACCTAAGTATTTCGGATTCATAACTCATATAGCTTGGCTTTCGCTCTTCCCGCAGTCGGTCAAGATAGTCTGCCCAATCCTGCATCATCTCTCTGCGTTCAGGTAAATGCTTGGTCCGATTGTAAGCTCGACCATTCGGGTCTCTGACTTGGTGGGCAAGCTGTTGCTCGATCAGTTCGGGTCGATACCCCAATACTTCGTCCAACATGGTTCTCGCCATAGCGCGAAACCCATGACCACACATTACATCTTTGCTGATGCCCATTCCTCGCATCGCTGCAAGAATCGCATTATCGCTCATCGCGCGATC
Organism: Gammaproteobacteria bacterium; assembly: GCA_003645495.1. Classification (GTDB taxonomy): domain Bacteria; phylum Pseudomonadota; class Gammaproteobacteria; order Steroidobacterales; family Woeseiaceae; genus SZUA-117. The sequence continues at coordinate 8,763 of QNFK01000032.1, read as the reverse complement.
CCCTCTTGAATTCCGTGAGCTGGGGAAAACGTAAATTCCATCACCCGTCAGTGGCTCAATGTCGCGCAAGATTTCCAGCGTTTGGCGCGCAAGCGGAACGATGTGTGAAGTGTCCGTCTTTGTCACGACGAAGCGCCATTCAGCAGCCGCCAGATTGACGTCCTGCCACTTGGCTTGTCGCAACTCACCCGGCCGAACGAAAACCAGAGGTGCCATCTGCAGGGCGCAGCGAACAATAATGGACCCTGCATAACCGTGGAGTTGGCGAAGAAGAGCCGCGACTTCGTCAGGTTCTGTTACAGCCGCGAAGTGGTTCCGCTTTATCGGTCGTAGCGCGCCTCGCAGATCAGCGCATAGGTCGCGCTCCGCCCGACCGGTAGCAACGGCGTAACGGAAAACCTGGCCGCAAGTCGCCAGCGCCCGGTGTGCCGTCTCCAGTACGCCTCGCCCCTCGATTCTCCGAATAACCTCAAGAAGCTGCGGCGGCGTGATGCCATCAATTGGCTTCCTGCCGATCCAAGGAAAAATATCCTTTTCCAATCGTCGAATGACCTTGGACGAATGGCCCTGCGCCCAGGACGGCTCTTGCTGCGCGAACCACTCTCGCGCAACAACTTCAAACGTATTTGCAGCACTGGTCCTAATTCGTGCCAGGATCGCCTGCCGATGTTCACTGGGATCGATATAGTCGTCCAAAAGCTTTCGCGCCTGGTATCGGCGATCGCGAGCTTCTTTCAGGGTCACGTGTGGATAAACACCGAGAGAGATTCTTTTCTCTTTGCCAGCATAGCGGTACTTGAGTCGCCACCATTTGCCACCTTTTGGAGACACCTCCAGATACAAACCGCCGCCGTCGAACAGCCGCCGAGTTTTGTCCGCAGGCTTGACGTTTTTGACTTGTAGAGCAGTGAGGCGAATTGGGGGCAACTCCGAAAAATATCCCAAATGTGGGTAAATGTTGCCCCCGCGGAAGTCCAGATGTCAACGGATTAACCCAAACACCGTCGGACATACTTCCGTCGTAACGCACTGTTTCGAAGGTAAAAAAAGAGCCGTTCCGGGTTTCTCTGGACGGCTCTGGAGGGTGTTTTGGTGGTGATGGGTGGAATTGAACCACCGACCTGCGGGTTATGAGTCCACCGCTCTAACCATCTGAGCTACATCACCATTTGTCTGATCTGCCTGCGCCGCAACGCGAGGGGCGCAGATTGTCCGTTGGCCGCCTCAGGCTGTCAAGCCATTGTACGGCTATTTACTATGGCCTGAACCTGTCTGCCTTACCACTACCTGATGAGGTTAAGTCTCGCCGGCCCGATTTCAACCGGCAGCAGCCATTTCAGGCCGCTTCGCCCGATCAGCCAGTCGCCCGAGCTCCCTGAAAGCCCCAATAAGCAAGCGCACCGGGGACGATGAATCCCACCCAGGAAGCAAGCATTGGAATAGCCGCCCCGTCGATTACTATCGACGAGCCATAAACCAGCCTGGCCAGGTGCGCAAGCGCAACAACGGCGAAGATAATCGCCGAAATTCTACAATATGCTTTTGTATTCATTAGACAGCTCCCAATCCTGACATCATCCACAGAAAGCACCTTATGCAGTCATCGTATCAGCAATGATCAGGCGAATTCCCCGGCTCCCTATTGCACGAAATGTGCAGCTCGTCGCTCGCCGCTGTCACCGTCTACTTTGGCTTTTTTCCACGCAGACGCCCAGACATTCTTAAGCCATCCCGCATATTCTTACCCATCAATGTCAGGTTTGTGGCACCGGCGACCAGTTCGAAACCCTGCACGACATAAAACTTCATGTCGAATGAGCCTGCTGCAGCCCACTGATCCAGAATTATCGCGGCCGGCAACAATACCAGCAAGCCATTTGCCCCGATGAACGGCATTCGCTTCTTTTTACCTTCGACCAGGCGCCCTTTCCTGTTCTCGCCAAGGGCAAATCCGGTGCCGCCGGTTGCTGCGATAGCGGGTACCAGGATAAAAAGCCCCCGCATCACTATCAAATTCTTGACCATCGCAATGGATTCCTGCGAGCCGAATAATTCGACGAGGACAGAGGACGAGAAAAAAACAGCTATGCACAAGGTCGCTGTGACAGCCGCAGTACGGTGAATGATCTTTTTCATCTGTTCGGTTCCTTTTCTATATTGACAATATATTGTCAACATAGAAAAGGTGCTTTATGACACACACACCGCAAGCCCGCGTGTTTACCGAGGTTGTTCTTGAGGTATTCAAACTGAGCGGGTTGCTTACAGCAGAAGGCGACAGACTCACCGAAGCACACGCGCTAAGCAGTGCCCGCTGGAAGATTCTTGGTTCGATCGCGCAAGCCGATTCCCCGCCTACCGTTCCACAAATTGCTCGCGTTATGGGTCAAACCCGACAGGCAGTGCAAAGGTTGGTTAATGTCATGCACGCGGATGGTCTGCTCGACTTTCTTGGCAACCCAAATCACAAGCGAGCGAAACTCGTCGCCTTAACGACGAACGGAAAAAGGGTTTATACGCAGCTGGAGAAAAGCCAGATTCCCTGGGCTAACCAATGCGCAGGCCATATGAATAGAAAGGAATTGGAGACCACGCTTTCGGTTCTCAGGAGAATCTCACACCTTTTCTAACGCAATTAGCCTGTTCGCTCGACCAAGCCCACATAACAGCCTGGCCTGGCATTGTGTATATGCAGGTATTCGACGGGCTCGTTTTCCAGCATGCGCTCAATCAATGATTCAAGAGATTCACCATCAATTACGTCTGCATCAATCATCATTCCTGCAGAATCAAATGCACGTACTGAAAGCAGTCGACTTCTGAACATCTCAGGAACGACATTCTCATCGACGATAGCTGTACTCGCCCATTCCTGAATAAATATCGCATGACTGGCGCGAAACGGCGTCGGCATGGAATGATGCTCAAAATTCACCAGTAACACCTGCTCACCAACCTCAACATCCTGCAGCGAAACACGGCAAGGAACCCCGGGCTTATCGTCAACAACCATGCGTCGGACGCCTTGCCGCGCAAGTTCCTCTTCGTCCTGCCCAAACAGGTGACTGAATTGATCGACTTCGAGGGCGGAGATTTGAAAGCCCATAGTGCGCTCCTGGCGATTGACGAGGCGCAATTATATCCAATCAGAAAGTCGAAATTAGCCACTTTCGGACCTGTAAATAAAGAGAAAAGACAGGGGGACAGTGACCCTAACTACCCGGCCGTAAACCTGGATAGTTAGGGTCACTGTCCCCCTAATACCCAACGGCAACGAACTGGCAATTTGGTCGGAATAGATTAGCCAGACTATTCTCCCTGCGTCACGCCCTGGCTCTCCGCATAGGAGATTGCCGGGTATTTGGCCGGGCGGTCGGGACCGCAACAACTGGGAATGCAGGTCATTTTATGATCTGTACTTGCGTTGAAGAAGAACGGGATCGAATAGCGAGAGATATTGCCGAAATTGTTGTTGGCAAAGTGTTTCGCGCTGATGAATTCATCGTTGCTCCAGTGTTTCAGTAACTCCCCGGTATTAACAATGAACGCCCCCTCGATCATCGGTACCGAAATCCAGCGACGACGCCGTTCACTAAACGCACACAAACCCGGGCTGTCCTGGGTCAGGAGTGTGAAGAACGTGGTATCCACGTGCGGGGCAATACCGAACTGTTCGTCGTCGCTACGAGGCGTAACAGGATAATGCGACATTCTCAGGCGAATAAACGGAGCGGTAAAAGCTGGTGTGAAGAATTTCTTGTCCATCTTTAGCGCTCGGGCATAGATTGGTAAAAGCCTGAGCGCCAAAGCTTCTAACTGAGCGACATATTCTTCAACGCTACTTCTGAATCCTGGCAATTGATTCTCGTCTGGCCATGGATTATCAGACAGCGCAATGTCACGATCTCTCTTAACGATAAATGCCTCGTTGTCATTGCCCATCGCGCGATGCGGCAATTTCCTGTTCTTGATTGGCAGGTATCCGGCACCTTTGATGCTCAATGCAGGCTGGTCCATGAGTAACGCTTCTTTGCTTTGCAGCGGCAGCGCGTGAAATCGCCTGGTCTGTTCGAAAGCGTCATCAACTACCTCGTCAGAAACCGCGTGTCCTACCAGCGAATAAAAACCCACATGCCGGCTGGCGTCCCCAAGTTGAACCGCCACCTCTTCTAATGCCTCCTCACTGCCAGAATCGAAATACTTGCTAACGTCGATTACGGGAATGTCACCGGACTGCGCGGGCACAACCTGTGAGGTGTCCCAGGACCGGGACTCCGCTTGCAAAGCGTTTTCCTTTTCAACCGGATCAAAAGTATTGTTTTTGTCTTCCACTGCACTAACCCAGGATCACTTTTATTCCAGGCCGAACACGAACAACGTTCCACCGCCGGTCGTGACTATCCGTTGATTGCCGTCAATGGCAAAAGACATCGGATTCGTGCGCACTGCGCCGCCGGTCTGGAAGTCCCACAACGCTTTTCCGGTTTTTGCGTCGAGAGCGAACGCGTTGCCCTCGTTGCTGCCGCCAAATACCAACCCGCCTGCCGTTGCCATCACGCCGGCCCAGGGAGGTGAGTGCAACATGAACTCCCATTGCTGCTTACCAGTCAGCACATCCAGCGCGCGGATTGCGCCAGCGGCATCGTCGCCGGACAATGCCTGCTCACCGCCGCCAAGAAATGGCTGGCCTTCTTCGTATACGACGTCGGCCTTGTAATAAACTGCGCCCATCAGGCGCGTAGCGACAAAAAATTGCTCGGTATCGGGGTTATAGGATGGGCTGAACCAATTGGTTGCACCTTGCAGGCTTGGCCAGATCAGATTGCCCTCTTCGGTCGGCTCTGTACCTGGCAACACAATCGGACGCCCGGTTTCGTCAAGGCCTGCAGCCCAGGTTTGTTTCGAATACTCGTTGCCATGCAGGTACTCACCTGTTTCCCGATCAAGCAGGTAAAAGAATGCATTACGGTTGGCGAGTGCAACAATCTTTCGCTCGGAACCATTCCACTCAGCGTCGAACAGGACGGGGATCTGGTTTGCATCCCAGTCATGTGTGTCATGCGGTGTGTACTGGAAATACCACTTCATCTCACCGCTTTGCGGATCGAGCGCAATAATCGAACACGAGTAAAGATTGTCACCCGGGCGTAGATCACCATTCCAGTCTGGCGCGGGGTTGCCGACTGTCCAGTACAGAAGATCAAGTTCCGGGTCGAAGGAACCGGTAAGCCATGTCGATCCACCACCCGTTAGCCAGTCATCACCCTGCCAGGTTTCACTGCCCGGCTCACCGGGTGCAGGAATAGTATAGAAACGCCATAGTCTCTCGCCGGTGGCGGAATCGTAGGCATCAACAAACGATCGAATGCCGGCTTCTGCACCACTCATACCAATGATGATCTTGCCGTCGATCGCAAGTGGCGCCAGCGTTAAGGAATAGTTTAGTTTGTTGTCGGCAACCTCAACGTCCCAGCGAACGGCCCCGGTTGCCGCATCGAGTGCGACCAGGTGCGCGTCCAGCGTGCCAACGTAGACCGCATCATCCAGCAGCGCGACACCACGGTTGACCTTCGGAAAACCGATATGCAGAACATCCTCGGGCATTTCCGGCGACCAGGTCCAGAGGCGCTTGCCGGTCCTGGCATCCAGAGCTGTCACAGTACTCGGAGGCTCAGTCAGATACATGATGCCGTCTGCAACCAGCGGCGTCGTTTCCACGAGCCCGGCGCCGCCGTAGGAGGACGGTTGCATCTGGTATGCCCAGATCACTTTCAGGTCGCTGACATTGTCACGATTGATTTCAGTCAACGGTGAAAACCGTTCTGAACGATAGGTCCCGGAGTAGGTTAACCAGCTTTGTGGCTCGCTAGCCGCATTGACCAGGCGTTCAAAGCTGACCTCCGCGCTTGCATAACCTGCACTCAGGGCCAGCAGCAAAATTATTGTTCGTTTCATTGCTCTGCCCTCAGGCTCATTAAGTAGGAGATCAGGTCATCCATATCTCTGCCCGTCAGTACCCCGCCGTACTCGGGCATCAGGCTGTGGGCAAACACTTTCTCGAATTCGACAAGGTCATCCTTGCGTAATGAATGCACCGTGCCACCGACATCTCTTATTTGCACTGAAAATGCGTCTTCATTGATGCGCAGCCCCTCGACCTGGCCCTCTGACGTCGTGGCCCGGACCGTAAGAAAGTCCTGGTAACCCATGGTTTGCGACTGCGCATTTGCCGGATCAACCAGCGATTCCCTTAGATACTCAATTCCACGACGATCTCCAACGTCCGTAAGTTCGGGACCAACGCCCGATCCGTGTCCTGACACAATGTGACAGGCGGGGCAGCCACCGGGTGATTGATATACGAGCGCGCCCCGCTGCGGGTCGCCGGGCATCTCTTCTTCCTCAAGCTGCCCCAGTGTTCTTACGTAGGCAGCGACCTGTGTGGCCTGATGCACATCGAGCGTCCAGATTTCCGGCATACCGGTGCCGGGAATGCCCTCACCCAACAGCCTGATCAGAGACTCATCGTCCGGCGCATACTTGAGTTTGGATCGCGCAAGATTGGATCCTTCACCGCCACCACCGTCGATTCCATGGCAACGTGCACAGTGGACACGAAAGAGCTTTTCGCCTTCAGCGAGATCGCTCTCGGTTAGTCCGTCAAAAGGTGACTGCGCGAATGTGACCGCACAGAAAAAAGTGAGGAGACCCGAAACAATGATGCGGGTTTTCATAGCTTATCCCCCTGTTGCCGTGAGCATGATCAACCGCAGCTAGATGTTCACTGTTCTATTTTGGCTGCCCACAGCTGTAATGCCTGCAACACGAATCTAGCAGACGAGGCTGGCGTAAGATAGACGCCACTTTTAATCGGACCGCCTTCTGCCGGGACCGTATAATGAAGGCTGTTCCTTGTACGAGCACGACGATGTTTGAGAACCCTGAAATAGCACACGAAGACCTGCCGCAGGTTGAAGCCGTCACCTGGCAAGGCATGGACAGCAAGTTCACGCGTCGGCTACTGACCGAGGCAGCGCTGGCGCTGGTGTTCGTAACCGTTGGCGTCGCTGGCCTGCAGGTCGTCTTCAATATTGCCTTTGCTGACGAAAACCTCACCATCAGCCTGGGCTGGCTTTGGCTCCTGGTCCCGCTGCTGGCGATCCCCCTTTTGGCCTGGCCGTTGATCAGCGTGCCGCGAATTGGCTATGCCCTGCGGGACAAAGACATCATCTATAAATCCGGCGTTTTCTGGCAAACGGTCACGGCGATTCCGTTCAATCGAATTCAACATGTGGAGAAAAACAGCACGCCGCTGGATCGCCGCTTTGCAATCGCAAACCTGCAAATATTCACTGCTGGTGGCTCCGGTGGCGATCTGAAAATTCACGGCCTGCCGGCTGAGCTTGCCGAAAGACTCAGGGTGTTCATTCTAGAGAAAGTTGGGGCCACCATTGAGCATGACTGAATCAACAGAGTGGCGCCGTACGTCACCTCTTGCTGCAGTTTTTTTCCTTGGTCGGATCTACCAGACAATTGCACAAAACGCAGTGCAAACTCTTGCGCCGTTAGTCGCCTTCCTAGTCGCGTATGAAGGCAACTTGTTTTGGAAAGTTGTTTTTGGCGTTACTGCAATTGTGACCATTACCATTGCTATTTCTATCATTCGCTACTGGTTTTTTCGTTATCAGATTACCGATGATTCAATTTTGATTCGTGAAGGCGTAATCAAGAAAACCCAACTGGACATCAAGTTTGACCGTATTCAGGCGATCAACACCAAACAAAACATCCTGGACCGCGCCTTCGACCTGGTCACCGTCAAGATTGATACTGCTGGATCGTCAAAACAGGAGGGCCACCTGCCAGCAATCAGATCCTCTCAGGCCAGTGCACTCAAGGAACGTATTCGCCGCGAAAAGCCAGCAGCAGAATTTTCGGGTGAAACCGATGATATTGCTGAAAGCCCTGTGGACGATCGGCCCATCCTCAGTCTTTCCAGCCGCGATATGGTGAAAATTGGCTTATCCAGCAATCGTGCCCTCTTTTTCCTGATTTTCCTCGGGCCAGTCATTGAGCAATTCGACCAAAAGATTGAAGAAAATATTGACGAGGGCACTGTCGATACGGCTATCGATGTTGCGCAGCCAGGCGTACAAAACGGAATCGAAGTCGGCTTACTGATCGTAGTCGGCTTCTTGCTGTTCCTGGTCGCCGCATCTGTCATCGGTGCATTTCTCCGCTACCACAACTTCCGGCTTGTGGTGGACAGGGAAACGTTTCGGTCCACCGGGGGATTGTTGACGCGCCACGAGCATGCGGTCAATTTTGCCAAAATCCAGTCTGTTCTCGCTTCACAGAACCCGGTATTGCGTTTGTTTGGGCGCTTCAGACTCAGCGCCAAGAAAGCGTCCAGCGGAAAAGCTGGCAAAGGTAAGCACTTCGTGGTCCCGCTGTGCGAGCCACAACAACTATCGATTGTCGCCGCTGAAGTATTCGGTGATGAGTTTAAGCAGCTGGACCTGAGGCCTGCAGCAGACGACTTCAAACCTATCTCGCGATATTACTTTCGTTCAAGAGTAATTTTACTGGGTGTTCTGCCTGCGCTGCTCGCGACAGCACTCATGTCACTGGCAATCGGCTATTACGCCGCGCTGTTTCTTATCTGGATCCCACTGATGGCAATCGGCGTCTGGATTAAGTACAAAAAGTACGGCTATGTTGTAGCAAATGACGGACTTGTGTTGCGGCGCGGCTTTGGGGGCT
>QNFK01000031.1 GCA_003645495.1 Gammaproteobacteria bacterium | reverse complement strand
TGATCACTACGAGGAGAAAGATCTCCTTGGAAAACAAGTGCTTGCAGTTATTAATTTTCCGCCAAAACAGATCGGACCGTTCATGTCAGAATGCCTCGTGACTGGCTTGATACAGGATGATGGCAGTGTCGTGCTGGCGGTGCCGGACAAACCGGTGGCGAACGGATTGCGTCTTGGCTAGCAGAGAAGCCGGATTTTCCTGAAATGAGCGAATATGTCGCGACAATTCGATGGCAACGCGGTGAGCAAAAGTTCATCGATGACAAATACAGTCGCGGACATCAGTGGGAGTTTGACGGTGGAGTCACCGTGTCTGCATCGGCATCACCGAGCATCGTGCCCCTGCCAATGTCCATCGCGGAGAATGTTGATCCGGAAGAGGCTTTCGTTGCATCACTGTCGAGTTGTCATATGTTATTTTTTTTATCGCTCGCGGCCAAACGTGATTTTGTACCCGATGAATACACTGATGCGGCAGTCGGCCATTTAGGAAAATCGGATGACGGAAAGTTCGCAATGACGCGCGTCGTATTGAGACCGAAAACAACCTGGTCGGGCAAAACAATTCCCAGCAAGCAACAGATAGAAAAGATGCATCATCGAGCGCACGATCTGTGCTTCATAGCCAATTCTGTAACAAGCGAAATAGTGATTGAACTGGTTGAATGAGTAATGCAGACAGATGACTGACGACACGACAGACTGGACAGAACTGCGCGAATTCGCCGCCGTGGGCCTGACACAATCTTTTGTACTCAGTTGGCATTTCGCAGCCACCTCATTGATGATTGATCTTGACCTGTTCCTGTGTCCCGAACATCCGTTTTACGAAAAACTGCGACCGTCTGAAAAAGGTTGCTATCGGGCAGCTTTTCTCGAGTTTCCAGCTTGCACACAGGTGCTTGAAGCGGGGAAAATGGAGCCGATACCGCCAGATGCGCTGAATCAGTCGCTGATCCCAGGCCGGATCTCGGGTCTCAGGAGATCCGGTGAGGGCAGGTACGAAATTTTCGGTAAGTTCGGGACGGTGGAAATACTGGCTGACCGGCCGTTGTTAAGAATAAAAGATATGTCCGTCTAAATAAGAAACGGGAGTATTAACCGATGTACGAAGAAATCAGACATCCCTGTGTACAACACAAACTCGCCCTGATCCGCGATCTTGAGACAGGGCATAAGAAGTTTCGCGAGTTGGCAACTGAAATCACGATGTTCATTTGCTATGAAGCGCTGAAGAACGTGCGGGTTAAAGAAGTCGAAGTACAGACCCCGGTTGCGGCAGCAAAATGCCACATGATCGCCGAGGATATTGTCGTTGTACCAATATTGCGTGCCGGAGTAGGCATGCTCGACGGAATACTGTCATTGGTGCCCTCGGCCCGAGTTGGTTTCGTCGGGCTGTATCGTGACGAGGCAACCAAGGAGCCGGTGACCTATTACCAGCGTCTGCCACCTCAGGCTGAAAACGGAATGTGCATTATTATCGATCCGATGCTTGCAACAGGTGGCTCGACCGTAGCCGCAATAGACATTCTGAAAGAGAAAGGGGCGGCAAATATTGTTGTCGTTTGCATAGTGACCTGTCCTGAGGGTTTGCAGCGGGTCGAAGACGCGCACCCGGATGTGCATATCTACGCGGCCAGCATCGACAAAGAACTCAATGAGAAAAAATATATCGTGCCAGGCCTCGGCGATGCCGGTGACAGGTTGTATGGAACCAGCTAATTTGCCAGTCGCAGTACAGCCAGCGGACGACAACGAGTCGTTCTTGTCGCGATTCGAACACTGTACATTGCCGGAGAGCGAATGGAGTCACCTTGCTCATGTAAGAGTTGCGTGGCTATACCTGTCACACGAGTCACCCGATGCTGCTCTCAGGAAAATCTGCGATGGCATCCTTCGCTATAACACTGAGGTCCTGCACCGCCCGGAAAAATACAGTGAAACTGTTACAGTAGCTTTTGTACACATAGTGTTAGGGCGGATGCAGCCGGCTGAGCCATGGAATGCGTTTGCGGCAAGCATTGATGATCTGCTGGATCCGCAGAAACCGGTACTACTGAATTATTATTCGAAGGATCGTTTGTTTTCGGATGAGGCGAGAAATTGTTTTGTTGAGCCAGACCTGATGAAACTTCCCTGTTTTGATGTTTTTGACCCGGCGTGCAAAACATAAGTATTTACATTATGCCGGGCATTGGAAAGTTTAAAAAGTTATTGGCGAAGCCTGGCAAACATAAGATCGCCAAATCGTGTCTCTACATAAAAGAGGTTGGATGATGTTGATAGGGCAGTATTGAGCGAGCTGAATATTGCATCTGTAAAAGAAATGCGTCGTATGTACAAATCAAACTAGGCAGAATCAAAATTATAAAATTCGAAAATACAAATAGTCGTCGACAATTTCTCCACTACCTGGCAGCGAGCCCCATCTGCAGCGCATTAGCGGGCATCGATTTTGCAGAAGGTGCGACTGACACTGGCCAGCGGATTGCGAGCCCGGCGGATGCGCTCGATATCTTTGATCTACAGGCAACTGCGAGCGAGGTGCTGCCGCCTGCGCATTACGGGTACATGGCGACGGGCGTCAATAACGATGCCACGCTACGCGCTAATCGTGCAGCTTTTGAGCACTATTACCTGCGTTCGAGACGACTTGTAGATGTATCGAAAGTTGATACGTCGGTTAAAATTTTCGGTGAAACCTGGCCGACACCGATCGTTGTCGCGCCGGTCGGTTCGCAACTGGCATTTCACAGCGATGGGGAGCTTGCGACTGCTCGTGCTGCGCGTAGCCGAGGGCACCTGCAGATTCTATCTACAGTAAGCTCCACGCCGATTGAGGAGGTTGCTGCAGCGCGAGACGCACCGATCTGGTTCCAGCTCTATACGCTGGGTGGCTGGCCTGGTGTAAGAAGAATGTTACGGCGCGCTGAGGCGGCAGGCTGTCCGGCTGTAGTTCTTACAGTTGATAACCCAACTTCTGCTGTGCCTGCGCGGCACACCCTGGCACGGGCGAGGCTGAGGGATTCTCGCGACTGTTCGGCATGTCATGAAGGGTCCGGAATCGCCGCCAGGGAAAAGCCGATGTACGATGGTATAGAGAATCCTGAAATCGACCGGCGCGACCAGCCGTTGACCTGGGATTTTCTTGAACAGTTGCGGCAGGAAACTACGATGAAAGTGCTGGTGAAGGGTATCGTTACGGCGGAGGATGCCGAGCGTTGTGTCGAGTATGGTGTGGATGGAATTATAGTCTCCAATCATGGCGGGCGCGCAGACGACAGCGGACGCGGTGCGATAGATAGCCTTGCCGAGGTTGCACCTGCCGTGAAGGGCAGAACATTGTTGCTGATGGATAGCGGCATAAGACGCGGCACGGATATCATAAAGGCGCTGGCGCTCGGTGCGGATGCCATAATGGTTGGGCGCCCATACCTTTGGGGTCTCGGTGCATTTGGTCAGCCAGGGGTTGAACGAGCGCTGGAAATTCTGCACAGTGAATTGAAAATAGCGATGGAATTTGCTGGCATCCCATCAATAGATCGCATCGGTCCGGATGCGATTGGTCTGGCTTGAAGCAGGGAAAATCATGATCGAGGAACCAAAACCACCACGTTTTGCAGATGATGAAATGCTCATCGAGACGCAAAACGTTACAGAAGTTTATGATGCGAAATATCTGGTTGCTGTATTGCTTGTTTTTGTTGCCAAGGGAGATGGCAATATTTCGGGGAGCGAAACAGAGCAAATGCTGGGACTACTGAGCGACCACTTCGAACTGCCAAGTGCGAATGCTCTGGAATTACTGACCCGGGCAATGAATGATATTGCAGAAAATCCGGATCTGGAAAACCTGCTTAAGGAACTGTCAGTCATATTGAACCTGGCAGAGAAAGAGGAAATCGCACTCATGATGCTGAAGGTGGTGGCAGCTGATGGGCGTAAAGACGCCGAGGAGATGGACAAGCTGAGCACTGCTGCGCAAATTATCGACATACCGGCAGATGTCATGCATTGTGCTTATGACCGCTACTTTGAGGAAACCCGGGCTTAATCCGGCTCTGATTTGCCGGTCAAAAAAAACCAATAAAAACAATCAGTAAAGAAAATAAAATGGTTGAGTGACGGTTCTCGACCAACAAAAAAACAAAATAATCTGTTGTCAGTACTGAGATGAAAGCAACCATAAAAGAATTCTTACGGCTTGAAGCAGCCGGTGGTATTTTGTTAATCGCCGCAGCGGTGCTGGCGATGCTGTTGGCCAATTCTCCGTTTTTCGGCTACTACGATCTCTTGCTTGGTGTGCCAGTCGAAGTTCGTGTCGGTGACCTCATTATCGCGAAACCACTGGTATTGTGGATAAACGATGGCCTCATGGCCGTGTTCTTTTTTCTCGTCGGCCTCGAGTTAAAGCGTGAAGTACTTGAGGGAGAACTGTCTCGAGTTAGCAATGTCATCTTGCCGTTCTGTGGTGCTATTGGTGGCGTTGTCGTTCCTGTTCTCATTTACATGTACTTCAATCACGACGACCCGGCTGCGATGAGCGGCTGGGCGATTCCGTCCGCCACAGACATCGCATTTTCGCTGGGATTGTTGTCACTTTTCAGCAATCGTGTTCCTGTGGGTCTCAAAATTTTCCTGGTATCGGTAGCTATCTTTGATGACATCGCCGCCATAGTGATTATTGCGATTTTTTACTCCGGTGAATTGTCGCAGGCCTCCATGCTGACGGCAGCAGCTTGCCTGGTAGTGCTAACGATAATGAACAGGCGTGGGGTCTCAGATATCTCACCGTATCTCTGGGTTGGTCTGATCATGTGGGTTGCAGTTTTAAAGTCAGGCGTGCATGCGACATTGGCTGGCGTGGCACTGGCGGCGTTTATTCCAATGCAATCAAGTACAGAACCATCACGATCGCCGCTGCGCGAACTCGAGAGCGATTTACACCACATTGTGGCTTTTGCAATCCTGCCAATTTTTGCATTCGTTAATGCCGGCGTGTCGGTCACCAACATGGAGTTCATCGACTTGCTGCATCCGGTGCCACTCGGCATCGCGTTGGGTTTGTTTCTTGGCAAGCAAATTGGTATTTTCGGGACCTGCTGGCTAGCAATAAAACTGGGGTTCGCAAAGCTTCCGGCCGGTGCCAGCTGGGGGAGTCTTTACGGTGTGGCTATATTGTGTGGTGTTGGTTTTACAATGAGCATGTTTATCGGCTCATTGGCGTTCGAAAGCAAAGGAACGGATATGAACCTGCTGTACGATGATCGCGTCGGTACGATTGTCGGCTCAGTACTGTCAGCCGGCATGGCATACCTGGTGCTGCATCTGACATTGCCGAAGAATGGCAGGAAAAACGGGAAAGTATCGAATTAAACCTTTTGCAATTACAGTGTCGAATTATGCATAAGAGCAAATTTGCAGGTCTTATTATCGACTGCGATACAGATGATCTAGATGATGCCGCGCGATTCTGGTCGCAGGCGCTTGGTGCGCCGGCAAAACAAGCAGCGAACCTTGCCAAAAGTCCGTACGTAGAGCTCGATATGCCAGCGGACGATCCGTACATCGAAATACAGAAGGTCGATCACGCGAGCCGCGTTCACATTGATATCGAAACAGACGACATAGCGGCAGAGGTTGCGCGCCTGGAAAAACATGGCGCCAAACGAATTGCCGAGATCAAGCGCTGGGTAGTAATGGAAGCACCAACAGGACAACGCTTCTGTGTCGTGCCAGCTGTTAGCGCCGATTTCGAAAACAAGGCCCACGCCTGGGTCTGAGAACGAAGAAGACTCCTTGAATATATAAATATGTGGAGACAGATATGACCAGCGAACTGATGAGCCTCACCTGGGTAACCGCACTGACAGCCGTATTGTGGATGCCCTATATTATTAATCTCATTGCCGTGCGTGGGTTAATAGACGCCGTAGGCTATCCGGAAAACCCGAAGCCGCTATCAGGTTGGGCCGCGAAAATGAAAGCGGGCCACGCGAATGCGATAGAGAATCTCGTCGTGTTTGCAACGCTGGTGTTGGTCGCAAATGCAGCTGGCGTGAGCAATGACATCACCGTTTTGGCATGCCAGATTTATTTCTGGGCTCGGTTGGTGCATGTAGTGGCATATACGTTTGCCGTGCCGTGGGTTCGTACGCTCGCATTTGCTACAGGATTCGGCTGCCAGGTAGCGTTGCTGTTGCAAGTGCTCTGATCAACAGCAAATAGCCAAATACCCTCGCTGTCAGGGCCGTTTCTGTTTGTATTGTTGTTGTCGATCCTCAAGTTCAGTCCAGCGTTCCAGCGCCTGGTCGAGTGACTGTTGCGCCTGTGAAAAGTCCTGCAGGACTAATTTCGTGAGTTCATGGTCCTGCGCGTAGAAGTCCGCAGCACCTACCTGCTCCTCGAGTGATGCAACCTGGGTTTCCAGTTTCTGGATGTTTTCCGGCAACTGATCAAGTTCTCGCTGTTCGTTGTAGTTGAGTTTCTGCGCTTTTCTGGCCGCCAGTGCTTTACCTTGTACGTTCGCAACTGCTTGGTTTTCAACCGGATTGTCGGCCTCGGCGAGTTCTTTGCCCTGTCGCAGCCAGTCGGAGTATCCGCCCACGTATTCCTCCAGCTTGCCATCGGCTTCGAAGACGATGGTGCTGGTGACGACATTGTCGAGAAACTGTCGGTCGTGACTGACAACAATTAATGTGCCGTTGTATTCGGTGAGGCGTTGTTCCAGGACCTCCAGCGTTTCCATATCCAGGTCATTGGTAGGTTCGTCAAGGACCAGCAGGTTCGCGGCTTTGGTGAACAGCTTGGCGAGGATAATGCGATTGCGCTCGCCGCCGGACAACGACTTAACCGGCATCATTGAGCGCTTCGGCGTGAACAAAAAGCCTTTCAGGTAACCAATGATGTGTCGCTCTTTGCCATTCATCCTGATATAGGTTCGTCCGTCGCCAACGTTTTCGGCAACGGATTTTTCCGGATCAAGTGTTTCTCGTAACTGATCGAAATAACCAATTTCAATATTGGTGCCGTGTTTTATGGTGCCGGACTGAGGTTCAATCTCGCCAAGCAGCAGTCGCAACAATGTAGTCTTGCCCACGCCGTTATTGCCAAGTATTCCGATACGATCGCCACGCATAATCTTGATCGAAAAGTTTTCGATTAATGGTTCGTCGTCAAATCTATAGCTGATATTTTTTGCCCGAATTACCTTACGCCCGGATTTGTCTGCCTCTTCAATATAAATTCGTGCATCCTTTTCACGGCTAATTCGTTTCTCACGCTCCTCGCGCATCTGTACGAGCGCTCGTGCGCGTCCCTCATTGCGCGTCCGACGTGCTTTTATACCTTGTCGAATCCAGACTTCCTCTTGTCCCAGTTTTTTGTCGAACCGCTCGTTTTCACGCGTCTCCGCCGACAGTGCTTCTTCTTTCCGGCGCAGGAAGTTTTTGTAATCGCCAGGCCAGCTGGTCAGCTTGCCGCGATCGATTTCCAGAATGCGTGTCGCAAGGCGTTGCAGAAATGCGCGGTCATGGGTAATGAAAATAACCGCACCGGCATAGGAATGGATGACATTCTCCAGCCATTTGATGGTTACGATGTCGAGGTGATTGGTCGGCTCATCCAGTAGCAGGAGATCGGGTTTCTGCACCAATGCGCGCGCCAGCGCGACCCGCCGTCGCCAACCGCCCGATAATTCGTTCATATTCTTTTCTGCGGGCAGGCTCAATTCGGATATTGTGGTTTCCACACGCTGCTCGATGTGCCAGCCACCATGAGCATCGATCTGCTGATGCAGTACTTCAAGTTCACGGAGCCCGTCACGATCAAGATCCTGCAGCGAACGCTTGCGGTATTCGTCAAGCAGGTCCTGGATTTCGGCAAGCCCGGATTTCACAACTTCGTGAACTGGCTGGTCCATCGCCTCCGGTAGCTCCTGCTCCAGCTGGCTGACGATCATCCCTGTCTGGCGGACAATTTCCCCCTGATCCTCAGTTATGGAGCCGGCGATGAGTTTGAAAGTCGTTGATTTACCTGCGCCGTTTCGACCGATCAGGCACACCCGCTCGCCTGGCTCGATAGAGAAATCAGCCTCTGTGAGAATTTTGTGCTCGGCAAAATCGAGCGACACCGCGTTGAAACGTATTAATGGCATGTATTGCGCTTATCCGGTCCTTTCTGAGGCAGAAGGATACACGTTGACCGGCAAATCGTGCTGTCTTTGGCATTGAAGAATTGCTGCGGTAGCCGTAGTGTCCTGTCTGAAACCATAACAAAGCATGCCGGTGGACGAAGAAAGACTGATAGACCTGGAGACCAAGCTCGCGCACCAGGAGCATTTGCTCAATGAACTGGACGACGCGCTGACGAGTCAGCAAGCGCAGATATCTCAGCTGGAGCTGCTCTGCAAGTCGTTGGTTGACAGGATAAAGACACTTCCGGATGGGGGTTCGGCTGGCGGGACAGAAGACGAACGTCCACCCCATTACTAATTATCAGGTGGCATTGAAGATCTGAAGCCTGGCCAGACACTTCTCTGCCGGTTAACAGATGCCAATATTGAGGAGCCAGACATGGAAGCGCAAAGCAAGACGATGCAATACGCCTGGATTCTTGTTTTCTTACTTGTTCTCGCCTGGTCCGCAATAAAGCCGCACGATTATCCTACCTGGTTGCTTGAGGTTTTCCCCGCGCTCCTTGCGGCCGCAATCATGTTGTACACCCGCGATACGTTTCCCCTGACCGGGCTGGTGTATTTCCTGGTGTTGGTTCACTGCGTCATTCTCATGGTCGGTGGCCACTACACTTATGCTGAAGTGCCGTTGTTCGACTGGATTCAGGAGGAATTCGGACAGTCGCGAAACAACTACGACAAACTCGGTCATTTCGTGCAGGGCTTTGTACCGGTAATCGTTGCTCGCGAGATTGTGATTCGCAAGAAGGTTTTTAACAGTACGCGCTGGCGAGACTTTTTTATTGTTTGTTTTTGCCTGGCATTCAGCGCGTTTTACGAGTTGATCGAATGGTGGGTGGCTTTGCTATCCGCTGAAGCTGCTGATTCCTTTCTCGGCACGCAAGGCTACGTGTGGGATACACAATCAGATATGGGCTTTGCGCTTGCTGGTGCCATTCTCGCGTTGCTTCTGCTGGGTCGGATGCACGACCAGCAATTGCAGCGTGCCGGCTTCATCGACTAGTTTGACCGCTCACGCGAACAAATACGATGACCTTTAGTGTCACATTAGCAGCCAAAGAGCACCTGGCAGCAATTGGACCGATTGAACTTGCGGCCGCGACAATGTTTTCCGAGGCCGACCTGCCACAAAGCGTTCGCTATCGAGTAACCGAACTGAAACAACTGCGTGAAGCACAGAAAGACAACCGAATCTGGGTTGCGCTCACGGGGAACGGTGTGCCGGTCGGCTTCGCCCTTGTTACATTGGTCGACGATGGGGCGCACCTGGACGAAGTGGACGTTTTGCCGAACTACGGACAGCGTGGTATTGGTACAGATCTCGTGAATGCGGTCGTTGGCTGGGCGCGTGACAGTGGATTCTCTGCCCTGACACTGATCACATTCAAACATTTACCATGGAATGCGCCATTTTATGAAAAGCTGGGATTCGTTCGTCTGCGCTCAGCAGAGCTTGCAACCGGGCTTGCGAGACTTATCGAAGAAGAAGGCAAGGCGGGCATCGATATCAGTAAACGTATTGGTATGCGATTGATGCTGGGCGATGCGGTGACGGCCTGATGACGCGTACGCCGACGCGGTGCGGATGGTCAATTTCTGTTGATGGAACTCGAACTTGTAGAGCCACCCATGTATCTTCGGATGGATTCCAGGGCGCCGGCGCGGTTTGCCGAAGCGTTTGACAGTTACGTATTGAAAAAGTCAGGGAGCAATATTTCGTGATAAAAATAGCCGCCGCCGCGCTCATCGTATTCCTGTCCACAATTGCAGTAGCCGAGGACGCGACAGTAAGAACAATTATGTTGACGGATTTGGGTGACATCGAAATCGACGTATATGTAGATAAAGCACCGATTTCCGCCGCTAATTTTCTACAGTTGGTAGATGGCGGTCATCTTGACGGTGGTACTTTCTATCGTGTTGTTAGTTACGAAAACGACAAGGGAAGCCCGAAAATCGAGGTCATTCAGGGTGGGCTTAATGTGGAAGAGGGTCCGTTCCCGCCAATTGAACATGAAACGACCGAACAGACGGGAATCTTGCATACCGATGGTGTTATTTCCATGGCTCGCGGTGATGTTGGAACCGCGAGTACTGAATTCTTTATTGTTCTCGGCGATCAGCCCGCGCTTGACTACGGTGAAGTGCGCAATCCGGATGAACAAGGTTTCGCGGCTTTCGGCAAGGTTGTCAGCGGCATGGATGTGGTCAGAGCAATCAATGAGTCGCCGGCGGATGGTCCTTCCGATTCGGACTATACAAAAGGACAAATGTTGACGGAGCCGGTTGCGATTATCGGTGTTAAACGAGCGAAATGATCGCGCTGGA